>JANXTL010000199.1 GCA_025352375.1 Acetobacteraceae bacterium
TACGCCGCCGTGGTTGGCAAATCCCCACCACGCCATCTGACGCCAGCCAACGATATCCGAAGCATTATGCCAACCGCCATTGAAAACAAAGGAAAATCCATCAACTTCTAGACCATGATCGTTTGAGGTTGCATGCGATCTTGGCATTGGATCATGGTCTAAGCCTTTGTTTGAGAGGGTGATTCACGCCCGAGGTTGAAGTCAACCTCAGGCGATCACGCTCTAAGCTGTGGGTCGCTGGTTCGAGTCCAGCAGGGCGCGCCAAATCTGTAGATTATATCTTGATGTTTCCGAATTCGAGCGCGCAACCGTAGGCCGCCGGAAGCAGATTGTTGCTCACCCCGCCGGGTCACGCCGCGCCACGTGGAGTCGTCCGCTGGCGGGGACGGCGAGCGGCACCGCGGCATCCTGGTCAGGAGCACGGGCGATGGCGTGCTGGCGGCTTTCGACGGGCCAAGCCGCGCCGTACGCCGCGCGCTCGCATTTGGTACCGCCGCCGGACAGATGGATATGCCGCGGCGCGCGGGTCAGCGGCTATTCACCAGTCTTGACAGCCTCGTAGACCCGGGCGCCGGCTGAGTATGAGACCATGGCAACAGCGGCCTGATTGGTTTCGTTGCGTATCGCATGCGCACTACCTCTCGGCACGAAGACCACATCGCCGACTTTGATGAGATATTCCTGATCGTCAACAATGCATGTCACATTGCCGGAAAGTAGGACAATCGTCTCATTGCAGTTGGGATGACGGTGCGTCGGGCTGATAGCCTCGGCATTGATCGTCATTCGGGCGACGCTAACGCCCGCGCTGGGCACCAACCGATCCTCAATCAGCCAGCACATTGCTCCCCAAGTCTCCGAATGGGCCTCAAGTTTTCGCGCGTGCCCTGAGGCGTGTAGCGTTGGTTGCATCGGTACCTCCTACGACAGGCGTTAACCTGCGGTGCGTCAGAACGCAAGAGGATCACATTTAAAGCGTCGCCTCAAGGCCGGTTGTGGGTCAATCGCGCAACTTTGACTCCCTTCCAACCACTTCCGGTCCACCTCCAACCGTGGACATCGCACCGATGCCCTGGACGGTTCGGCGCTCTTGCCATGGAGGCGCGTGGAGATGATCGCGAGATCGGAAAATGCTCCCTGTGGTCACAGTGCCAAACTGTGGGTGGTCGCGTATTCTCGTGTTCTGGCGTGTGTTGGGCTGTGGAGGAATAGTGCCACATAGAAACAATATTGCCCATCTTCGTCGACGGTGTGGCGCCAGTTCCCAATCACTGTTGCCTCCGTGCCCGATATCGCACCGACCCAAACTCGGTCATCCCCTCATTCAGCGTCGGCAGGTACCGGCGCCGCATAGGGAACAAGAAGCACCAGCGGATTAGAGTACTCGCCGAGGTCATAGGCCGGAATCTCGCCCTCCTCGATTGCCCTTGGCAGCGACGCGCCGGCCTCGATCGCCGAGGCCAGCGCGTCCCGCGCCTGCGCCGCGATTTGCTCCGGCCGATCCGCGGCGGATGTCACCCCAGGAAAGCCAGGGAAGCTAATCCACCAGGTCGTGCCGTCATCGGATGGTTCGGCGATCGCAATGTAGTTCTTCACGTCCATGATCCTTACCGTTTCGGCGGATAATCCCAACCGGCTCCCCGGCAAATCGAACGGAGCGTCCCAGGTTTGATGTCGCCCTTATGGTTCGATACGACAACCATGCCGCTCGCCTTGATGAATACCATATGCGAGCCCTTGCCGGGCCGCTCCATCCTTCTCGTCGCAGCCGGCTGATCACTTCCCGTGGCGTCAATCCGGCATTCCTTCCAGTCCGTTCAGGCCGACCATAACGCCAGACCATGATCGTTTGAGGTTGCACGCGATCTTGGCATTGGATCACGCTTTAAGCCTTTGTTTGAGAGGGTGATTCACGCCCGAGGTTGAAGTCAACCTCAGGCGATCACGCTCTAGCAGTCCGCTCGGGCGATTCCGCGCGCGCGGTATCGAACGCGAGACGACGGATTTCCGAACGCTCCGGCAGTGAAATCACAATCTCGAATGGCGGTTTGGCGTCCTTTTCGGGAGCCCAGCCGGTTTCCGGGTTTTCGTCGGTGAGCCAGACGGCTTCCCAGCCGCCGCCGTAGTTCGATGAGACGCGCTCGACCAACGCGCCATTGGCGAAGGCGAGAAGGTTGATTTCCGGTGGCGGCGGCGCGGGCTGCGCGCGCGCGACGGATGCAATGGCAAAGAACAAAAGGCCAATCGCGCGCATCGTCGAGCCATCCCCATCCGGTTATCGTGCCGCGACAATCCGGCACGGACGAAACCGGCTCGCGAGTGGCGTTCGTTCTCCCTACCCCAACAATCGCCCAATAACCCGAGCGGTATAGTCCACCACGGGGATGATTCTGCCGTAGTTGATGCGTGTCGGTCCGATCACGCCAATCGCCCCGACGATGCGCCCGCCGTCCCCGCGTGCCGGTGCGACGACCATGGACACGCCCGAGGTCCCGAACAACCCGCTATCCGCCCCAATGAAAATCCGCACACCATCCGACTGCTCGGCCAGCTCCAGCAGCCGCAGCATGGTCTCCTGCGCCTCCAGCCGTTCGAACAACGCCTGGATGGAGGCAAGGCTCTCGATCTGTGTCACGTCGGCCAGCAAGCGTGCCTGACCGCGGACGAACAGGCTGCCTCCCCGCCCCTCGCCGGTCCAGGTGGCTAGCCCAGCCTCCACGACCTGTGCGGTCAGCGAGTCCAGTTCCGTGCGGTTGGCGGCCATTTCATGGGAAACAAGTTCCCGCAATTCCAGCAGCGGCCGGCCGGACAGGCGTGCGTTCAGGTAGTTGCTGGCCTGCTGCAGGGCGGAAGGTGGCACGCCGGCCGGGATTTCGATCACCCGATTTTCAACATGCCCGTCGCCCGCGACCAGCACCACCAATGCCCGGCCGGAGCCGAGGGGGACGAATTCTATATGGCGCAGCGCACCCTCGGACTTCGGTGCCAGAACCAAGCCCGCCGCGGCGGATAAGCCGGACAGCATGGTGCTCGCTTCGGCCAGTGTGTCTTCCAGGCTGCGGCCGGCGGTCGCCAGGGTCGCGGTGATCGACTCCCGCTCGTCCTCGGTCAGTTCGCCGAAATGCAGCAGCCCGTCGACGAACAGCCGCAGGCCCTGGTCGGTGGGCAACCGCCCGGCGGAGGTATGCGGCGCGAATAAAAGGCCGGCATCCGTGAGATCGGCCATCACGTTGCGGATCGTGGCCGGCGATAAGCTCATCGGCAGGCGGCGGGATAGCGTGCGGCTGCCAACGGGTTCGCCGGTTTCAACGTATTGCTCCACGATCTCCCGCAGGACCGCGGCGGACCGGATGTCCAGGCCCGGTGGCAAAGCACTGGCCAAACCCGGCATACGGCCGGGAATGCGGGCAGAGGTGGGCGAGATCGGCTTGTTCATGGCGAGGACTCCGGCGACCATAGGTAAGTACCGCAGGACCCGGGGTCAAATGCGTTCGTGCGAATGCTCGGCTGGTTTAGCACCGAGAGGCTGCCGGCGACCATGCAAAGAAACACGATGCGCCAAGGTATTTGTTGGTTTTCGGCGTGCGTCGCGCTGGCTGTGCCGTTTCTGGTGTTCTGGCGCATGACACTTTTCCATTTCTACGCCCGGGGCGCGTTCCTGCAAGCCTCCGGATAGCTTGCCTATCTGCTTTGGCAAACGCGCCTTTTCATCGGGGGAATGTTGCGCCAGGATACCCTGGTGAACCGGCGGAACAGCCGGCTTGGAGGCGATGATGACCAGGGTCGGTTACGTGCTGGCGGCGGTGTTTCTGACCATAGCGGCGCTGCAACCGGCGTGGGCGCAGAAACATGGCGGTATCCTTCGGATGTACTCGCCGGATAGCCCCTCGGGCATGTCCGTTCTCGAGGAATCGACCGGCTACGCCCAAATCCCAATGATGGGGGTTTTCAACAACCTGATCATGTTCGATCAGCACGTGAACCAGAACAGCCTGGCGTCGGTCGTGCCGGATTTGGCGATGGCCTGGTCCTGGAACCCAGACAATACCGCCCTGACTTTTAAGCTTCGCCAGGGGGTCAAGTGGCACGACGGCAAGCCCTTCACCGCCAAGGATGTCCTATGTACCTGGGATCTGCTGATGGAGACGTCGCAGGATAAGCTCCGTATCAACCCCCGGAAATCCAGCTACCGCAACCTCGAACGTGTCACCGCCAACGGCGATTACGAGGTAACGTTCCACCTGAAGCGGCCCCAGCCCGCGTTTCCCATGATTTTGGCGGGCGGGTTCTCGGTGGTTTATCCATGCCATGTGCCAGCGGCCCAGATGCGGCGGCATCCGGTTGGCACCGGGCCGTTCGTCTTCGTCGAATACAAACCGAACGAGCACATCAAAGTCGTCCGCAATCCGGATTACTGGAAGCCGAACCGTCCCTATCTGGACGGCATCGAGTACACCATCATCCGCAACCCGGCGACGGCGGTTCTGTCCTTCGTTTCCAATGCCGTCGATATGACGTTTCCCTACGATCTGTCGGTGCCGCTGTTAAAAGACGTAAAAAGCCAGGTGCCCGAGGCGATCTGCGAGATGGTGCCCTCCGGCGGGGTCAATCGCCATTTGATCGTCAACCGAACCATACCGCCTTTCGATAACCCCGACTTGCGGCGCGCCATGGCGCTGAGCCTCGATCGCAAAGCGTTCGTCGATATCCTGACCGAGGGGGAGGGCGATATCGGCGGGGTGCTCCAGCCCGCGCCGGCGGGCTTGTGGGGTATGCCACCGGACCAGTTGAAGGAACTGCCAGGCTACGGAACGGATATCGCCAAAAACCGCGCCGAGGCCCGCCAGATCATGGAGAAACTCGGATACGGTCCCGCGAATCGCCTCAAGCTCAAGATCACAACGCGCGACCAGCGAGCCTACCGGGATCCGGCGATCCTGCTGATGGATCAATTGAAGGAAATCTATATCGACGCCGAATTGGATGCGGTCGATTTGGCGGTATATTTTCCGCGGATACAGCGGAAGGAATACACCGTCGGCCTCAATCTTCAGACCAGCGGGCCGGATCCCGATCCGGTCCTCGAGCTGTTTTACGGTTGCGGGTCGAACCTGAACTGGGATGCCTATTGCAGCCCCGAGATCGACAATCTGATCGCGCAACAATCGATGGAGGCAGATCCGGACAAGCGGCGGCAATTGCTGTGGACCATCGAACGCAAACTCGCCGCGGAAAACGTGCGGCCGATCCTGTTTTACAGCCGGGGAGCGACCTGTTGGCGGCCCGCGGTCAAAGGTTTGACACTGATGGTCAACAGCCTGTTCTCCGGGAACCGCTATGAGGATATTTGGCTGGATCGCTGATCGCCGCGCTGCTCAATCCGCCCAGGCCCGCGATGGCGGGACGCGTGCGACCACGAGGACATCGACCGCCAAAGCGTTGGCGGCCATCAGGGTCGCGGTGCAGGCGTTCGCCGTCGCGCCGGAGGTCATGACATCGTCGATCAGCAACACGTTGGAACCGCTGAGCCATGCCTCCCGGATAGGACGGACCGCAAATGCGTCCTCGACCTCGTACTCGCGCTCCGCCACGGTTTTGGCACCGAGCGATGCCGTGGCCTTCGTTCGAATAAGGGCGTCGCGCAGCACGGGGACGCCCGTGAGGCGACCGAGTTCCGCCGCCAGCAGCACTGCCTGATTGTAGCGCCGGGAAAACAGGCGCCGCCGGTGCAGCGGCACGGGTACCAGCACATTGGCGCGGCGCAGCAGGTCCGCTCCGGCGCGCGCCAAATGGGGGGCGAGAACGCGGGCCAATTCCGGGCGATCGGCATGCTTGAATGGGAGAATAAGCCGGCGGCCTTGGGCGTCGTAGGTGAAGCCGCCGCGCGCCTGGCGGAACAACGGCGGATACCTCTCGCAGGCCGGGCAGACCGGACCGAGCGCCGCGACCGCGAACGCCACCCCGCAGCGATCGCAGCAGGGTTCGGCGATGAAGCTGGTGGCGGCGAAGCAGGCGGCGCAGAGCTGGCCGGCGGTCGCGACCCGTTCGTCGCACGCCGCGCAGTGGGGCGGCAGCAGCAGGTCGAGCGCTATCCGCCCGAGGTCAGTGACCAGTGCCAAACCGAACCGTCCCATCGCGCTCGATCTCGTGCACCAGGTCGATTTCCCAGGACAGGTAGGCGTTCATGGCTTCTTCGACGCCCGAGTTTCGGTCGTACGGGCGGAGGTAAAAGTCGATGCAGTCCTCGTCGGCGGGGATGAGGCGGTTTTTCTCGATCGGCTGACCGGCGGCTTTCCACGCGTCGGTGCCGCCCGCGAGGACACGGGGTTCCTTGCCGGTCTGGGCCTGGACCTCGGGCACCGCGAGACGCGCGGCTTCCCCGTCGGGGGACGCGATCACGATATGCTTCGCGGCTTTCAGCGGTTTCAGGCGGCTGCGCACGCCCCATATCGCGCCCGGGATGTGTCCGTCCCGGAACTCGACGCTGCGGGCGAGGTCGATCACCGCCGTATCGGCGAGGATCGCAGCAAGACCGGAGACGTCGATCGTGGACACGGCGGCGCCAGGTTCGGGTGC
The DNA here is from genome assembly GCA_025352375.1 of Acetobacteraceae bacterium. Lineage (GTDB taxonomy): Bacteria > Pseudomonadota > Alphaproteobacteria > Acetobacterales > Acetobacteraceae > Rhodopila. Next base: position 6,577 of record JANXTL010000199.1, read on the forward strand.
GGCCGGGCGGGCGGTGCCGCCGGTTAACGCACCATCGGCCACGAACACGTCTTGGTGGCCCATCAGGCGCAGCCACGCCGCCGACATCCGCGAACGGGCACCGGTGTCGCACAGCAGGACAACGCGGGCGCCGCGGACGCCGACCCAGGTGTCGGTCGCCTGAACAAGCTGCCCGCCGGGGGCGTTGACGCTGCCGGCGCGGTGGCCCGCCCGGTACTCCGGGGGATCGCGGACATCCAGGACATACAACGTGCGGCTGGGATCGGCTTCGAACGCGGCCAACTGGTTGGGGCCGATGGTGCGCACACCGGTTTCGGCGGCGAAGGCACTGGCCCTCTGGTGGGCCAGATCGGCCGTCTTCGGGGTGCCGGGGGCAAAGCGGCTCGTTTTCCCGTGCTCGCAGGTCAATCCCGCGAGGTCCCAGCCCATCGTGCCATTCCGCAACGCCACCACCTTGTTGGGGATGCCCGCGCGGCGGAGACTCTCGGCCCCCAGGATGCTCCGGGTGCGGCCGGCGCAGTTGACCACCACCAGTGTTTCCGGGTCGGGCGCAAGGTCGCCGATGCGGTAAACCAGTTCCCCGCCGGGAACGCTGATGCCCGAGGGAATGGACATCCGGTTGAATTCTTCCTCGGTGCGGCTGTCGAGCACGACCATGTTTTTGCCGGACCTGATCCAGGCATCCAGCTCCGGCGCGTCGACGCTTTCGGTGCCGTAGTGGTGTTCGACCCATTCCCCGAAGGCTTTCGAGGGTACGTTCATGCCGGAGAACACCACGTAACCCGCCGCCATCCAGGCCTTGGTGCCGCCTTGGAGGACAGAGACGTCGGTGCAGCCGATGCCTTCCAGCCATGCCGCCAGTTCCTGCGCCACGCCGCGCCCATCATCCGTCACGCAGATGCGGGTGCCCGTCCGAGGCAGGAGCGCTCGGCCCCGGATTTCCCGCCGTGCCATGCCGCAAGGCACCGCCCAGAACAGGTGCTCGGCGCCAAACTCCCCGTCCTCCCGCGCATCGAGCAAAGCAAGTTCGTGAGAATCTTCTATCCAGCCGCGCAAGGTCTTGGCGTCGATGGTTTTCATGGTCTTGGGGTCTCCGTAGCGCGTTTCTGCAACCGTAGGGCGAGGGAGGTGCGCTTGGCAATTTGTGTTTCCCGGCGCACATGCGGGGCATGGATTCCATGCTTGTTTTCGACCGTTTGGCCGTCCGCCGGCACCGGGACCGCGCTGCCGCGACGGTGGGGTCGGTGGCCGACGTGCTGCGCGACGCAGCCGAACGACTGGTGGAGCGGCTGGACGACACGACGCGGCGATTTTCGTTTGCTCTGGACGTCGGCGGACGCGGGGTTGTCGCCCCGCTGCTCCGGGCGCGGGGGATCGAGGTGGTGAGCTGCGACCTGTCAGCGAAGATGGCGGCGGTGAACGGGATTGGCGGGGCGAGGGAGTCTTCTTCCTTTTCTCCCACACCGGCCCTCTGCGTCGCGGCAGATGAGGAATGCCTGCCGTTCGGACCGGCCAGCTTCGACCTGATCGTGGCCAGCCTGTCCCTCCATGCGGTGAACGACCTGCCAGGCGCGCTGATCCAGCTGCGCCAGACGCTGAAACCGGACGGCCTGCTGCTCGCCAGCATGCCGGCCCTCGGCACCCTGTCCGAACTACGGACGGCGCTGACCGAGGCCGAGACAGCGCTGACCGGCGGCGTATCCCCCCGCGTGTCGCCGTTCCCCGAGCTGCGGGATTGCGCCGGGCTGCTGCAAAGGGCGGGGTTCGCGGTGCCGGTGGCGGATATGGAGGAGATACGGTTGCTCTATGCCGATCCCGTCGCCCTGCTGCGCGATTTGCGCGCGGCCGGGGAGGGCAACGCGGTGCGGCTGCGCGACCGGCTTGTGCCGCCCCGCGCGCTGTTCCCCATGGCCATGGCCTCGCTGCACGCTGTGGATGGGCGGGTCCCGGTGTCGCTGCGGATGGCGATGATGACCGGCTGGGCGCCATCCGAACCGTTGCCTCGGCCGGTGACGAAGGTCCCGCCGGAGATCGTGGTCGCACCGTCCCGTCATGGTCGGGCTTGACCCGACCACCTCCAGAGCCCGACCATGACGGAGCGTTACGACTCAGGGCGGAGACCTCACATGACCACGCGCATCGGAATCGCTGGCGTCACCGGGCGGATGGGCCAGCTTTTGGTCGAGGAAGTCCGCGCTGCAGGTGCTGAAGTGTCTGGTGGCCTCGGCCGCTCGGCCGCCAAGCCTACGGGCGTGATGGCATACAAGGATATTGCCTCTCTGGCGGCGGCGTCGGATGTGGTGATCGATTTTACCAACGCTGCCACAGCGCAGGATTTTGCCGCGGCCATGGCGGCTTCGGGGAAGGGGTGGGTGCTCGGGACTTCCGGCCTGTCGGCGGCGGATGAGGCGGCGGTGGCCAAGGCCGCGGAGCACATTCCCGTGGTGTATGCGTCGAATTTCTCCGCCGGGGTGAATTTGGTGCTGGCGCTGGCCGAACGCATGGGTGCGGCACTGCCGGCCGATGCCTACGATGCCGAGATCGTGGAAATGCACCACCGCCAGAAGGTTGACGCCCCGTCCGGCACTGCCATCGGCATGGGCCGGGCGGTGGCCAAAGGGCGCGGCGTGTCGTTGGACGATGTTATCGAGAGCGGACGGCACGGGCACACGGGTGCTCGGAAAACCGGCGCGATCGGCTTCGCGGCATTGCGCGGCGGCCAGGTGGTGGGGGAACACACGCTGATCTTCGCCGCCGGGACGGAGCATATCGTGCTGACGCACCGCGCGTTCGACCGGCGTGCCTTCGCGACGGGGGCGGTGCGGGCGGCGCTTTGGGTGGCGGGGCGGGAGGCTGGGTTGCGGTCTATGATGGATGTGCTGGGGATGTAGGGGTGGATTCCCTTTTGCACCCGCCAACAAGCCAACCGCCTACTCCCACGACAGCCGATCCTTCGGCAACCGCCCGCTCGGGTCGTAAACCCGAACCTGAGCTTCCCCCCATCGCCACAGCACCAAATTGTGGTCCTGGCTGGTGGCGCCTGGGGCGTAACTCCGCACC
>JANXTL010000205.1 GCA_025352375.1 Acetobacteraceae bacterium
CAATCGACGGCGGCGCGACGCTTTAGACCATGATCGTTTGAGGTTGCACGCGATCTCGGCGTTCGATCATGGTCTAAGCCTTTGTTTGAGAGGGTGATTCACGCCCGAGGTTGAAGTCAACCTCAGGCGATCACGCTCTAGACCACGATCGTTGGAGGTTGCACGCGATCGCGCTCTATCGTCTGGCGCCCGTATTCCGCCGATCTTCCTCGGCGCGCACGGTGTCCAGCAGATAATGTGGACCCAGTGCGTCGAGGTTCAACGCGCCCAACTGCCCCATGACCAGATCGATTTCCCGTTGGAGTATTGAAACAGCTTTCTTCACACCCTCCAACCCGCCGGCGGTCGCGCCATACAGGGTCGCGCGCCCGGTGAGCACGAAATCGGCCCCCATGCACAGCGCGGCCACGATGTCGGACCCGCGCCGCACCCCGCTATCGAGTAGCAGCGGTACGTCCGGCCCGACGGCGGAACGGATCATCGGCAGCATGTCCAGCGGGGAGGGCATCGTGTCCAACTGCCGCCCACCGTGATTGGATACCAGGATGCCGTCCACGCCCATGCCGACGGCGATGCGCGCATCTTCCGGGTGCATGATGCCCTTGATTAGCAGCTTGCCTGGCCAGGCGTTGCGAATCGCCTCGATATCCGCCCAGGTCTGGCTGGCGTCGGGGGTTTGGGTCGCGAACAGATCGGCGACCCGATCGGGGGTCGCGTTCTGCGCCGCATACCGCTCCCAGTTGCCGAGCATCGGGAGGCCGCCTTGTTTGTAGTAGTTGATGACCCAGGCGGGGTGCAGCATAGCCTCCAGGATCGTCGGCAGTGTCATTTTCAGCGGGCGCACGAAGCCGTTGCGGCGGTTGCGCTCGCGGTTGGACGACACCGGCACGTCGCAGGTCACAGCGATGGTTTTCAGGCCGAGGTCGATCGCCCGCTTCACCAGATCGAGCTGGAAGGCGCGGTTTTTCGCCCCGTAGATTTGGTACCAAAGATTGCTGCCGGCCAGCTTGTGCCCGTCCTCCATCGACGCATTCGACGCGCCCGACATCATGTACGGGATATTCGCTTCCCCCGCCGCCTGTGACAGGAACAACTCGGCGTCCTTGCGGAACGCCCCCGCCATACCGGTGGGTGCGATCCCGAATGGGCTGGAGAAGGTCTGGCCGAGGAGCGTCGATTTCTGCTCACGCTTGGACGTGTCGACGTAGTAGCGCGGCACCAGCCGTAGATCCCGGAAGGCGTTGGCGTTGGTGCGCAGGCCGACCTCGTCTTCCGCGCCGCCTTCGATGAAGTCGAACATGATCTTCGGAAGGCGGCGCTTCGCCATGCGCTTGAGGTCGTCGATATTGATCGCGCTGTCGATGCGGCTCATGGTGTCGGTAATCCCTATTGTCCGGGGGGACTGTTATCAGCCGGACCGGACCTATGCCAAATGGGGGGCTCAGAAGGTCTGCATCGCCAGGACGATCTGAATCACAACGAATTCGGCGGGACGGACCATGGCCACGCCGATATCGACCACCAGCCGGCCATCCAGGATATCCTGTGCGGTCATGCTCGAACCCAATCCGCATTGAACATTGAAGGCATCGCGCGGCGAGGCGCCTTGAAGCGTCCCGCTCCGCCAAAGGCCGGTTAGAAAATTGGACACCATGCTGGTGACGGTGACCCAGGCCTGACCATCGTTCGCCGCGAAAACGAACGGTTGCAGCGCCGTTTCGATCGATTGCTCGATGTAGACGATCGTCCGGCGCACCTGGATGTAGCGCCAGTCGTCGTTGTTGCCGTCCAGCGTGCGGGCGCCCCAGACCACCGTGCCCTGACTCGCGAAGTACCGCAGAATATCGACCGCATTGCCGTTGAGCGGTGTGTTGTAGGTGGCCAGATCGCGATCGCTCAGCCGGACGGTTGGCTGGATCGTGCTATTCAAGGCGACGTTCGCTGGCGCTGCCCAAACGCCACTCCGAACGTCGTTGGCGGCCCAAATGCCGGCCATGATGCCGCTGGGCGGCGCCACGTTCAGCTTGCCGATCAGAATTTGCATGATTTGTGCGAACAGCGGCAGCGTGTTGAGCAAAAGCTGGTTCGACTGAAGCGGATTTGGCGCCTCCGCGCTTCCGAACGCGTCGTCGATATTCGCTTTGACCGAACGAAATTGGTCCGGATTGGCACCGTAGGACAATTGTGCCTCGGTGGTCAGTATGTTGTTCACGGTTGCCGAACTGTTCGTCGATCCCTTCAAATCGGCGTAGGTTACGTCGCCATTACCCAGGACCGAAACGTCCAGCGCAGGCGCATAGGCGGCACCGAAAGAAAACGCGTGCGCCGCCGGGGCGATGGCGCTGTAGAATGCATCCCGCGTCGAAGCCAGCCCGTCCAGCGATCGTGTCGCGGGATCGAGCGCTCGTGGCAAATCCAAAATCGCGAGCCGATCCCGCACAGACTCGGCCGCATTCAGCATCGCGACCGCAACGGCGGCATAGTCCGAACCGGCACCCTGGCCCGGCAACAGGCATGCATCCGGCACCACCAGCATGGTGGCACCGGCCTGGCCGGTGGCGGCCTCGATTCCCGCCAGAAGGTTCGCCTTTGCGACAGGGGCGCCATAGGGCCCCGCCGATACGACAAAGCATGCCGCACCACCGTTGTCATAAAACAAACGCATGGCGGTATAGAGGTTGTAGGCGGGGCCGAACGGTTCCTGGTTCTGATTTTGTAACGCATAAAATCGGATGGTAACGCTCGATCCTTCCGTAGTTGCCGCCTGGAAATCGGATTGCGCGGGGTCCATGACTTCGATGACATTGCAACGACCCTCGTGGCGGCCGCCAAATTGTCGGATGAAGTCGGCAATCGACCCGATCGCGATCGGTGTCATCGGCCGGTCCGGCGCTTTTTCGGTGTATCCCACGAAAATCGGCACGCCGGTGGCCACACCGATGACGCTTGGGGGGAATGCATGCAATGCCATAGCCGGGTTTCCCTTCGCGCGCGTGGATCGTTTCCTCGGCCAGTCTCTCACGGCCCTGGACCCTGTGCCAGGGCGGTGAGAGACTGACTGCAAAACCTAGGAGAAGACCCATGCTGAAACGCGCACACCTCGTCACCGGCGGCTTCCCGCCTGGCGCTCCCGCCGGACACGATCACGATTATGCTCGCATGCGCCTTCTGACGCTGCTGGCGGAACAGGATGTCCCTGCCTCGGTCGGCAACGATTTCAGCGATGTCGCGAAATGGCTGCCGCTGAGCCGCCTGCTGATCACCTACGTCGCCGGCCCCTATCCCGACGCGGCGCAATCGGCCGCGATCCAGTCCTGGCTCGAAGCCGGCGGCCACTGGCTCGGCCTGCACGGCACCAGCGGCGGCCGCGCCGAACGGGTCGAGGGCATCCGTAACCGCCGCACGGTGAAAACCGAGCATCATGCGGTGCTGGGCAGCTTCTTCCTGACGCATCCGCCGCTGTGCAAGTTCCGCGTCGACGTCAAACCCGATCACCCCATCACCAAGGGCATCGGCGCCTCGTTCGAGGTCGAAGACGAACCCTATTTCATCGAACTTCAGCGCCCCCAGGACACGCAGATATTGCTGACCGCCGATTACGGTTCCAACGGCACATGGCCGGTGACCGATACGCTCTACGGCAAGGACTCGTCCCTGCAAGCGGACGGCAAAACCCGTGTGCTTGGCTACACGCGGCCGGTTGGGGCTGGCGCGGTGACTTACTTCGCCTTCGGCCACTGCACCAACCCACCGGTCTTTCGCGGTCCCTGGGAAAATCCGGCGTTCACGCAATTGCTTCGGAACGCCATCGGTTTCGCTACTGGGACGCCCGGCTAGGCCCCACCAGGGTCGCGCCGCCATCGACGCCAAGCACCTGGCCGGTGATAAAGCGCGCCTGATCCGACAGCAGGAAGCGCACGGCACGGCCGATGTCCCAACCGTTGCCCTCCCGGCCGAGGACGGAGGCCTTGCGGCGTGCTTCCCGTGCCTGATCCGTCATGCCGCGGGCGTAGACCATCGGGGTGTAGACGGGGCCGGGGAAGACGCAGTTGGCGCGGATGCCGTCCGGCCCATGATCCACCGCCATCGCCTGGGTCAGCGCGATCACCGCGCCTTTGGACACGCTGTAGGCGGTCAGCCCGCGCGGCCGTAGCGCCGAAATGGAGGAAATCGTCGCGATCGAGCCGCCATCGCCCGATTCGATCATCGCGGGAATGGCGTGCTTGCAGGACAGGAACATGGTGTCCACGTTCACGTGCATGACGCGGGCCCAGTTTTCCTCGGTCTCCTCGACGACGGTGCCTTTGCTGCCGATGCCGACGTTGTTGTCCAGGCAATCCAGCCGGCCCCAGCGTTTCACCGCGTCGGCGACCATGGCCTCGCATTCGGAGGAGCGGGTGACGTCGTAGGATGCCGCGGCTGAGGCTGCGCTGCCTTCTTCGGCGATCATGGCGACCGTGCGTTCGGCCAGCGCGATGTCCTTATCCACCACCAGCACGTGGGCACCAGCCCGAGCCAGCAGGATGCAGGCGGCGCGACCGTTGCCGATGCCGTCGCCGGCCGCGCCGCCGCCAGTGACGATCGCGACCTTCCCGATCAGGCCCCATTCTTCATTCGGTGTCATTGCGTTCGCTTCCTCGGGTCGTGCAAAATTTCCCATTCACTCCATGCATGAATCCCGGCACGGCGTCGAGTTTCGGCACCCCCATGGACCATCCCACCGGATCGCCGTACGCTACCTGCCTGTCCCATCCGGAGCACCCTGATGACCGTCGAATTCATCGGCATGATCGCCGCCGAGGAAAAGTCTGAAATCCACCCGGCGAATGGCCCGACCATCCAGCCTGACTACATCGCCCGGTTCGCCCAGGCGCACGAAAAAGCCGGGTTCGACCGGGTGCTGATCGCGCACAACTCGGCCGATGCCGATGCGGTTCTGGTCGCCACGCATGCCGCCTATGCCACCAAAACGCTGGGCTTCATGATCGCCCACCGCCCTGGCTTCATCGCCCCCACCTATGCGGCACGTTTGTTCGCCAGCTTCGACATTTTTTCGGGTGGGCGCGGCGGCATCCACATCATCTCCGGCGGCGATGGGGCCGAACAACGCAAGGACGGCGATTTTCTGAGCCACGAGGAACGCTATCGCCGCACCGACGAATATGTTGGGCTGATGCGGCAGGCGTGGACGTCGGAAACCCCGTTCAGCCACGAAGGCTCTTTCTACCGTGTCGAAAACGCCTTCGCTCGGGTTAAGCCGATCCAGAAGCCGCATATTCCTGTGTATTTCGGTGGCTCGTCCGATATCGCCATCGCGTTCGCCGCCAAACACGCCGACATCTATGCGTTCTGGGGTGAGACGCTGGACATGGCGCGGGAGACCATCGCCAAGGTGCGCAATGCCTGCGCCAAGATCGGCCGCGATCCCGCCAGCATGAAATTCAGCCTGTCGTTCCGCCCGGTGCTGGCCGACACGGAAGACGCCGCCTGGGCCCGCGCCAATCAGATTATCGAGCGCATCCGCGCATTGCGCGGCCAAGGCGTCGGCCGCTTCAACGCCAAGCCGGAAAGCGTCGGCTCCCAACGTCTGCTGGAAGTCGCGGCCGGCGGTAAGGTGCGGGACAAGCGCTTGTGGACCGAGGTCGCGGCGGCGGTCGGTGCCGGGTCGAACACCACGTCCTTGGTGGGAACAGCCGAGCAGGTGGCGGAATCGCTGCTGGAATACCACGCCCTGGGGATTACCACGTTCCTGATCCGCGGCTTCGACCCGCTGTCCGACGCCACCGATTATGGGCGCGCGCTGCTGCCGCTGGTGCGCGCGGGGGCGGAAAAAGCCCCGCTGTCGGTCGCCGCCGAATAGTCGAGATCGACACCGTCATCATCGGTGGGGGGCAGGCCGGCCTCACGATGAGTCATGCTTTGTCGCTTCGCGGCCGCCCGCATATCGTGCTGGAACGCGCGCGCGTCGCGGAGCGGTGGCGGAGCGAACGGTGGGATTCCTTGCGGTTTCAGTTCCCCAATTGGGCGATGCGGCTGCCGTCGTTCGGATATACGGGCGACGCGCCGGACGTGTATGCCCATCGCGACGATGTCGTACGGTTCATCGCAGCCTACGCGGCGTCGATTGAGGCCCCGGTACGAACAGGGGTCGAGGTGCGGTCGCTGCGTCCGGGGTTCGTGCTGGATACCTCCGACGGACCGATCACCGCCAGCAACGTGGTGATCGCGACCGGTCCGTACCAGCAGCCGGTTATTCCGGATGCGGCGACGGGACTGGGCGCGGTGGTGCAACTCACGGCAAGCAGCTATCGCAATCCGGCGCAGTTGCCGCCGGGTGCGGTGCTGGTCGCCGGGTCGGGCGCCTCGGGCTGCCAGATCGCTGAGGAATTGTTGCAATCCGGGCGCCGCGTATTCCTGTCCGTGGGCGCTCATCGGCGGGTGCCCAGACGCTACCGGGGCCGCGACATGATCTGGTGGATCGACGCGCTGGGCATGGACGACCGCGTCGCCGATGAGCAGGAATCCCGCAAAGCCCCGCTGGTTATCAGCGGTGCCAATGGCGGGTGCACCGTCGATCTGCGGCGTTACGCGGCCGAGGGCATGCGGCTGCTCGGGCGAGTCCAGGGCGCGCGCGGCGGGGTGTTGTCGCTGGCGACCGATTTGGCGGATATGCTGGCGGCGGGCGATGCGGCCTACGCCGGGTTCGTGAACGCGGCGGACGCGTATGCTGGTACGTCAATGCCCGCCGAACCGCCGGCGCCGGTATTCCCGGAACCGCCGCCCCCTCCCGCCACGCTGGATATCGCGGCAGCCGGTATTCGGTCCGTCATTTGGGCCACTGGCTACCGCACCGATTTCAGCTGGGTGGGCCTGGATGTTTTCGCGCCAAACGGTGCGCCCATGCATAAGCGGGGCGTGACGGGCGTTCCCGGCGCCTACTTCCTTGGCCTGCGACTGCTACACAAAGTGAAATCCTCGTTCCTGTCCGGGGTCGGCGAGGACGCGGCGTGGATCGCCGAGCACATTGACTCCCACCGGGCGCGTTATACAGTGGATGAAACATTGATGTCCGAGGCAAATATGACTGACACGGGCCTGACTTCTCAGGAAAGCCGCGATCTGCGCCGGGTTGCCGGCCTGATGGTTCCCGCCAACACCGAATATAATGTGCCGGGTGCGGACGATGCAAAGATTTTGGCGGACATCGAGAAATCGATCGGCCGCGACATGACAGAGATGCACAACGCCTTTTCGGTGCTCGCGGGCATCGCCGACATGGACGACGCCACGGCGATGGCGAAGGCGGAGGCCTTCCGGTCTGCTGGTGGCCCCGCCGTCGCAGCGGTCGAACGCTGCGTGCTGCAATGCTACTACCGCGACGACCGCGTCGTAATCTCGCTGGGTCTCGAAGCCCGCGCACCCTTCCCGCTCGGACATACGCTGGAGCAGGGGGACTGGTCGCTGCTCGACCCCGTGCGGGCGCGGCCGAAAATGTGGCGTGACGCTTAACCATGGCGACGCACGAGAAGGTCGATGTCCTGATCGTCGGATCGGGCGCGGCGGGCGCGGCGGTGGCGTGGAGCCTAGCCGAAACGAAAATGCGAATCCTGTGTCTGGAACAGGGTGATTGGCAGAATTCGGCGACCTACCCCAGCACCGGCCGCGACTGGGAGGCTCGGCGTTACGGCGATTTCGATATTTCCCCGAACCGGCGAGCGCGCGACACCGATTACCCGATCAATGATTCCGAATCGCCGATGAAAATCGCTAATTTCAACGGTGTCGGCGGCGGAACGGTGTTTTACACCGCGCACTGGCCGCGCATGCACCCGTCCGATTTTAGGGTTCGCAGCTTGGATGGCGTGGCCGAGGACTGGCCGATCGATTATTGGGCGCTGGAGAAATTCTTCGAACAAAACGACCGCATGATGGGCGCGTCGGGCCTCGAGGGCGATCCCGGCGTGCCGCCGCGCTACCCACCGATGCCGCCGCTGCCGCTGGGCAAAACCGGCACGCTGTACGGCAAGACGATGAACAAGCTGGGCTGGCATTGGTGGCCGTCGGACAGCACCATCGCGACGCAGGATTACGACGGGCGGGCGAAGTGCATCAACCTCGGTCATTGCACCCCCGGCTGCGCGCAGGGGGCCAAGGCCAGCACGGATATTACTTATTGGCCGCTGGCGATTCGGGCGGGGGTAGAACTGCGTACCCGTGCTCGGGTGCGGGAGATTGTCACCAACGAGCACGGCATGGCTTCCGGCGTCATTTATTACGATGCCAACGGAGAAGAAAATTTTCAGCCGGCCGAGGTGGTGATCGTTGCCTGCAACGGCGTCGGGACTCCGCGGTTGCTGCTGAACTCGGTGTCGTCGCGCCATCCTAACGGTCTGGCCAATTCCAGCGGTCTTGTCGGCAAGAACCTGATGTTGCACCCCTGGCCACAGGTGCGTGGCTATATCGATGAACGCAACGACGGCGACCATGCGCCGATGCTGTCGATCTGGAGCAAGCAGTTCTACGAGACCGACCCCAACCGGGATTTCGTGCGTGGCTACACGTTGCAGTTCGCGCGCGGGACGGGCGTGGTGGCTGAGGCTATTTCGTCCATGTCGGTCGGGGCGTTGCCCTGGGGCGCGGATCATCATCGGGTGTATCGCGATCTGGTCTACCGTCGGATTCAGGTCGGCATCGGCTGCGACGATCTGCCGGAGGAACATAATCGGGTCACGTTGGACCCCATACTGAAGGACAGCAACGGAATCCCGGCGGCGAAGATCGATTACAGGCTCAGCGACAATACCAAACGGATGATGGAGCACGGGATCGCGCGTGCGACCGAGATTCTGGAGGCAGCGGGGGCGAAGAATATTTATACGTCGCGCACGCTGCTCAACAGTCCCGGCCACATGCTGGGGACCTGCCGGATGGGGAATGATCCCGCGCGGTCGGTGGTGAATAGTTGGGGTCGTTCGCACGATGTGAAGAATTTATTTATCGTCGATGGCAGCACCTGGGTCACCGGCGGCGGGTTAAATCCGACGTCGACGATCCAGGCGTTGGCTTTGTATATCGCGGATCAGATGAAGCAACGGTTGGCGACGCTGTTCGACTAACGCCAGAACTCGACCTTCGCTTCCCGGAACCACAGGAAGTTCGCGGGGGCGGCGGAGATTGGGCCGTTGATGGCGAAGATCGCGATTTCGAATTTTTCTCCCGGGTTCACGCTGTCGCCGAGCACGACGCGGTTGGGCATGTTGAAACCCTGGATGGCGGCGGGGGAGGGGCGTCCGGGGGTGCGGGGCATGACGCCGTTGACCCATACTTCCGCATAGTCGTCTACGTTCACCGTCAGCACGGCCTTGGTTTCGGCCGTGGCGAATTCGCCGATTTTCTCGGGGATCGTGAGTGTCATGCGGAACCAATAGAACGATACCATGCCGCCGCCCCGGCGGGCGGGGAGGTCGGTCGCGGCGATATCGGTCCATGCGGAATCGTCGTAGCCCAATATTTCCGCGTGCGGTTCGACGTCGTAGGTCGTTTTGAACTCCGGCATGGAGTCCGACAGTGCGGGGACGGTGGCCAGCAACGCCTCCTTGCCTTTCCATTTCGCGTCCATTGTCGCGGAACCCGCCGTGGTCATCAGGTCGACCGACAGATTGGGCGGGGTTAGCGGCGCGATCGCCGGCTGCGGCGCTTGCTGGGGGTATTTCGGCGGTGTGGTGGATTTGGTTGGGCGGACGTAGGCCATTGATTCGTCTCCTGTTATCGGGGCGTGACGGCGGTGCCGGTGTCGGACGCATATTGTATGGCATCGATCAGCCGGTGCAGCCCGACCGCCGTTTCGAAATTCGGTAATTTGCTGGCGCCGCCGCCGATGGCTTTGGTGAACTGGGTGTACATCTGGCCGACGTTCATTGCTTCATTGTCCGGTGTGCCGGCGGGGACGAAGGTCAAACGATCCGGGACCGCCATCGGTTGCAGCGTGTTGTTGCCCTTGGCGGCATGGAGAAAAACGTGGCTGAGCTGCGGCGAATCCTCCCCATTGGCGACCAGCGTGCCCTCGCGGCCGTAGATTTCCATGCGATAGCCGCTGCCGGCGTAGGGAATGGCGTTGACGTGGGACGAAACGACCGCGCCGTTCGCCAGGGTGCCATTGATCAGGATGTTGTCGGGGGACGTGACGTCCAGCCATTCCTTGGTGCCGGTATCCAGCCATTGTTTTGCCTGCGTCGTCACGACCGCCGACAGAAGTGCGAAATCCCCAACGACGAAGCGCATCGCGTCGATGGTGTGGCCGTTGGCGATGGTCAACGTATTGGCGCCCAGCGATCCGTCGCGCTGCCAAACGCGGTTGGAGGGCCGGGACAACACGCCGTCTCGAATCATGCTGATATGCACAGCGAGGATTTCGCCGATGTAATCGGCCTCGATCAGTTCCTTCATATACATGATCGCCGGATTGACCCGGGCTTGCAGGCCGATGGCGGTGACGACGCCTTTGCGTTTCGCGAGGTCGGTCAGTTCCTCGGCTTCGGCGGTGGTGCGTCCGAGCGGCCATTCGCAGTAGACGTGCTTGCCGGCTTCGATGGCGGCTTTCACCGGGCCGTAATGGGACGGCACGCGCACGACCACCGAAACGGCATCGATTTCGGGGGATGCGACCATGGTGTTGTAGTCGTGGAACGCCAGTTTCGCGCCGTAGGCTTGGCGCGCGGCCTCGGCGCTTTCGGGTTTGGTGGTGCAGACGGCGGTGAGTTCGACGTCGTCGCTGGCTTTTACCGCGGGCAGATGCGATCGCGACGACCAAGTGCCGGACACGCTGGCGCCGATCAGGCCCAGGCGGACTTTGTTTGTCATGTGCTTTTTCCTCCCGCAGAAACGCCGATACCGTACCCGAGGCTGGCTTGCGTTGGAAGGCCGCCACATTGAGGTTGCATAGGGGCGCGAATACCGGCTTCATGGGCCTCAATTCGGTCTTTGTGTCTGGGGGGACATTTTTCGAGGTTACCCACCCCCTTGCCCTCCCGCCCCCAATCCCCGAATCTCCCGCCCGACCAAGCGGGGGAACCATGCGCATCGAGATCATCAGCACCGGCGACGAGGTGCTCAGCGGCAAGATCACCAACACCAATTTTTCCTATATGTCCCAGAAGCTGGAAGACGTCGGCTTGTCCGTCCATTGGGAAACCACCGTGGGCGACGACCGGGACACCCTGCTTGCCGCCTTCAAGCTGGCGGGATCGCGCGCCGATGCGGTGATCGTGAACGGGGGCCTGGGGCCGACCGTGGACGATCTGTCGCAGGAAATCGCCGCCCAGGCGGCCGGTGTCGAACTGGCCCTGAACCAGGAATGGCTCACGATCATGGAGGGGTTTTTCACCAAGCGCGCCCGGGTCATGCCGCCGAACAACGTCAAGCAGGCGATGCTGCCCTCCACCGCCGAGATGATCGACAACCCGATCGGCACCGCCTGCGGTTTTGCCGTCGATATCGGCAAGGCTCGGTTTTTCTTCACGCCGGGCGTGCCGCGCGAGATGAAGCGGATGCTGGAAGAACAGGTGATCCCCCGGATTCTGGCGCGCTCGGGCGCTCCGGCGTCGATTTATTTGAAACGGTTCCATTCGTATGGCATCGGCGAGTCGCATGCCGACGAGATGTTGAAGGGCGTCGAGGACCTCGATCCTGCGGGCGGCGTGAAGCTGGGCTTCCGAGCGCACTATCCGCAGTTGGAAACCAAGCTGACGGTGCGTGGGACGGACATGGACGACGTTCACCGCAAACTGGCGCCGATCGCGGCCGAGGTCCGCAAGCGCCTGGGCAACTTTATCATGGCCGAGGACGACCGCAGCCTCGAAGGCGTGGTGCTGGCGGAATTGACCGCGCAGCAGGGCACGCTGTCGGTGGTGGAAACCTTCACCAGCGGCGCCATCGCCGGCCGCTTTGGGCATTTGCACAGCGCCGAACAGGTGTTCCGCCGTGGTGTGGTGGTGCGGCAATTCACCGACCTGCACGCGGTCTATGGGCTGAAAGACGTCCACCTGGCTGGCGCGATGACGGAGGAAGCGGCCGCCGCCGTCGCCCGCGCGGCGCGCGAGCAAACCGGGGCCTCCCATTCGCTGGTGTCGCTGATCGACCTTGACGAAGGCGCCGACCGCATCGACTTCGGCGGCACCATCTGGACCGGCATCGCCACCGCCGACGACGTGGTGGTGCGCCGGTCCCGCATCCTTGGCGGTCGCGAATGGGTCCGATTGGGTGCGGTCGAAATGGCCCTGGATTGCCTGCGCCGGAAGTTGCAAGGCCTGCCGGTGAACGAGCGCATCGACTTCGAACGGACTTGAGGAACACGACGTGACACGACACGAAATCGACTCTCCCTACGCCTGGTTTCGCCTTGGCATCAGCATGCTGATCTCGACCATCGGTGGGGTCGGCATGTGGTCTGTCGTCGTGTCCCTCCCAGCCGTGCAGGCGGATTTCGGGATTACGCGTGGCGCTGCATCCGTGCCTTTCACGCTGACGATGATCGGCTTCGGCGTGGGTGGCGTTTTGATGGGCCGGATCAGCGATAGGATCGGCATCGTTGCCCCCGTCGCGATCGGTGGAGCCGCCCTCGCCGTCGGCTACACCGCCGCGGCGTACACCTATGACGTCTGGTCCTTCGGCGTCCCCTACGCCCTGTTCGCCGGCATGCTGGGCACCGGCGCCAGCTTCGCGCCGCTGATGGCCGATATCTCGCACTGGTTCGAGAAGCGGCGGGGCGTCGCGGTGGCCCTATGCGCGTCCGGCAATTATTTGTCCGGCGCCATCTGGCCGACCGTGGTCGAGCACATGATCCGCGACTACGGCTGGCGGCACACCTATATCGGCATCGGCCTGTTCTGCGCGGCGACCATGATCCCGCTGGCGCTGTTGCTGCGTGCCCCTGCCCCGGCGCACAGGGCCGGCACGATCGCCGCGCCCACGCGCCAGCAAGGAACCATGGGCCTGTCCCCCGGCATGTTGCAAACGTTGCTCGCCATGGCCGGCCTCGCGTGCTGCGTGGCGATGTCGATGCCCCAGGTGCATATCGTCGCCTACTGCGGGGACCTCGGCTACGGCGTGGCACGCGGCGCCGAAATGCTGGCGCTGATGCTGGGTTTCGGCATTTTCAGCCGCGTCGCCTCTGGTTTCGTCGCCGACCGGGTGGGGGGCATGAAAACGATGCTGATCGGATCGGTCATGCAGATGACGGCATTGTCGCTCTATCTGTTTATGGACGGACTGACCTCGCTCTACGTGATTTCCGCGCTGTTCGGGCTGTTCCAGGGCGGGCTGGTGCCGAGCTACGCGATTGTTATCCGTGAATGTTTCCCCGCCAGGGAAGCCGGTGCTCGGGTTGGAATCGTCATGATGATGACCCTTCTCGGCATGGCGCTGGGCGGCTGGATGTCGGGTGTTATTTTTGACGCGACCGGATCCTATCGAGCGGCCTTCGCCAACGGTGTGGTGTGGAACACCGGCAACGCGGCCATCGTCGTCTTCTTGCTGCTGCGCCGTGGCCGCGGGGTGACAGCGGCGCTGTCCCATGCCTAACCTGCCGATCGAAAGCACGGGAAAGACGCATGTACCTCAATACCTTCGCCCAGGGCAGCGAGCCCCTGGATATGACCGGTTCGGAAGAATTTCGTAGCCTGCTGAGCAGTGCCGCGGATTTGGGAATCCCCCATTTGCCTTCGGTGCCGTACCGGTCCAGCAATATCGTCTTGCGTCAGCAGCGCTTCCACTTCCTCGAATGGGGTGCGCCGGATGCGCCTCCGGTCGTGCTGCTGCATGGCGGGCACCAGTCGGCGCATTCCTGGGATTTGGTCAGCCTGCATCTGGCCCAGAAATACCGTGTGTTGGCATTGGATCAGCGCGGGCATGGGGACAGCGAATGGTCGCGGGACGTGAGCTACTCCAACCACGAGATGTCGCTGGATGCCGAGGCCTTCATTGCCGCGATGCGCCTGCACAAGCCGCTGGTGATGGGTCATTCCATGGGTGGCCGTAACGCCATGCTGATGACCAAACGCGATCCGTCGAAGCTGCGGGCGCTGGTGCTGGTCGATATCGGTCCGGAATTATCGGGCCGCGGGCGGGAGGTGATCGCGGGTTTTGTGAACGCCAACGAGGCGTTCGACAATCTGGAACATTTCGTCGCTAACGTCCGTAAATACGATCCGTACCGGTCCCGCGAGCACATCGAGCGGACGGTAAAATATAACATGCTCGAACGCGCCGACGGCAAGTATGTCAGCAAATGCGACGGCAATCCCCGGCGCCTGGGCATCGTGCGCGGGCAGGGTCCATTGGAGAATATTACGCTGGCGGAGGCCGGTGCGTTCGACCTTCCGGTGATGGTCGTGCGCGGGGAAAACTCCAACATTCTGACCGCCGAGGCGGCGGAACGGTTCCGCGACGCGCTGGCGATGGGCACGCTGGTGACGGTGCCGAACTGCGGGCACAACGTGCACGGTCAGAATACGAAGGGGTTTATTGCCGGGATCGAGGGGTTTTTGGCCGCTAATTCTTAGAGGCCGCATGAAAGTAATCGATGCGATTGGCGTGAGACGGCTATTTTTCCTTCGTCAGGGACCCGCCGCTGAAGCCCGTCGCGGGGCTGGTGATCGGGGCGCGTTCCCAGTGCGTTAGACCATGATCGTTTGAGGTCGCACGCGATCTCGGCGTTGGATCATGGTCTAAGCCTTTGTTTGAGAGGGTGATTCACGCCCGAGGTTGAAGTCAACCTCAGGCGATCACGCTCTAGCGCGTCGGGCGCCACGTGCCGCCAGTCCGCTTCGCACAGACCGGGATTTCCTTGCCTGGGGTCGGACGACTGG
>JANXTL010000222.1 GCA_025352375.1 Acetobacteraceae bacterium
CCTTGATCAGGTTATTCAGCCGCGCGAGTAACTTGCGATCGGTCGTCTGCCAGAAAAGATAGTCGTCCCATCCATTCGAACTGAATGCGATATTCACTCGATCAGCTCATGCACCGTGCCACGGCCGGCTTCGAGTTCGGCGATCGAATGCAGCAGCCGCTCCGCATTCCGCGGACTGCTCAGCAGAAACCGCGTTTCCTCAAACGACGCGTAATCCTCCAACGACATCAGCACCGCCGCCGGCTTGCCGCGGTCGCGGGTGATGATGACCGGGTTATGGTCGTTGACGACACTGTCGAGGGTGGCCGCGAGGTTCCGGCGAAGCTCGCTATAGGATGTGACTTGCATGCCAGACCTGTACTGATTTGCGTACTAGAATGCAAGAAATTTCGACCAGAATGCACGGCCGCACGTCGAAACCACGCCTTTCTCATCGGTCGCCATCCTCCGCACCCAACGCGGCGTTATCCCCCCCGCCAACGCGCGCGAGAGATACCCCGCTCACCCACCACCGAAAGAGAACCCCCAATTCCCCGTTGACGCGAACTAACATACAATGTTAGTAACCCCACCATGCACCGCACGGAGCAAACAACCAACCCTAACCAAGACCCCGCACCCAACCAGGCGCGGCAGGCCCTCCCCTGTATCGCCTTCCTGCTCTCGGTCGTCCGCAAGCTCCTCGCTTACGGCCAGCACCTCGACACGATCCTCCCCGCCCAGGCCGCCAGTCCCCGCTTCCCCACTTTCGCGGATGGTTTCGGCACATTCGATGTGAAACTCATCATCGCCCGCATTCAACGCGGCATTCTCACCGCCATGATGCTGGAAAAGTTCCTGCTCGCTCGGCAAGCCCAGAATCGCGACATCAAACCCAAGCCGCAGGAGGGCCCTGCCCAGCCCGAGGACGTGGCGAAGCACGAGATCAAACTCCCCGCGCCCCGCGATCCTTCCATGCCGCGCGACGAAAGGCATGGCCACACCGCCGCGGAGATCGACCATCCGAATAATTTCTACATCCCCGCGTTGAAGGAGATCGAGGCGCACGTCCGCTGCACGCCGGTCGGCCAGCTAATCGCCGAGATCCTCCTCGATCTCGGCATCACCGTGGTCCACTGCGATGACCAAACCTGGGACGAGATTTCGCAGGCGATGGACTATTTCGGCGCCAATCTCCTGCGTTACGACGGGGTCAGGGCTCACCGACGCGACACCTTCGCCCGCGAGCAGGACCGTCGCCGGAGCACCCGGGACACCGACGGTCGGGACCGCCCGCAGGAGGCGATTCGCGAGCTGGTTGGCTGCCTGGTTGGGGAGCCTCCACCGAACCGGCACGCAAACGCGGCGTGATACGCACGTCTTTATTGTTACGATAACGCAACAATAGGAAGGCACCCCGCCTCCAACGGGCAAAAAGGGGAGTCCCGCCCCCGCTTCCACACTGGCGGTTCCCACCGGCCCCGGTAAACTCGCCCCAACAAACCCCGGGAACAGCGCCCATGGACTCCCCCCTAATCCCCTACTCCCCCATCCTCCATCGCCCAGCCCTCCGCTGGCCCAACGGCGCGCGCGTCGCCCTCTGGGTCGTGCCCAACATCGAGCACTACGAATACCAGCCCAAATATGTCCGCGTCCGCGATCCCTGGCCGCGCTCCCCGCACCCTGACGTGCTTGGCTACGCCGTCCGTGACTACGGCAACCGCGTCGGGCTGTGGCGGATGTTCCAGATGACCGACGACCTGCAAATCCCCTGCACCGTCAGCCTGTCGATGACCGTCATCCAGCACTATCCCGACATTCTGGAGGCGATGGAGAAGCGGAACTGGGAGCTGATGTCCCACGGCATCTACAACACCCGCTATCACTGGAATTTCTCGCCCGACGAAGAACGCGCCGCGATGCAGGAATCCCGCGAAATCCACCGCAAGCTGACCGGCCGCGAGCAAAAAGGTTGGTTCAGCCCCGCAATCACCAACACCGTCAACACCTTCGACCTCGCGGCCGAGTGCGGCTACACCTACACCGCCGATCTGTATCACGACGACCAGCCATTCCCGCTGCGGGTCAAATCGGGAAATCTGCTGTCCCTGCCCTACACGGTCGAACTGAACGACGTCCTGTCGCACCGGCGCGGCGAAGAAGCCGAAGAATTCGCCCGCCAAATCCGCGACTACTTCGACACCGTCTACGCCGAGGGCGCCGAACAAGGCCGCGTCATGTGCATCGCGCTGCACCCTTACTGGGTCGGCCAGCCGCACCGCATCCGCGCGGTTCGGGCGGCCCTGGAATACGTGCTGTCGCACCAAGGCGTCTGGGTCGCCCGAGGCTCCGAAATCGTCGACTGGTTCAACGCCAACCACCTCCCCCAGATCGAATCCCACCTCGCCGCGCGGGAGGCCGCCAATGGTTGAGTTTTCCCCCACCAACATTCCCCCCGTGAACGAACCCCGCGCGCCGGGGATGGACCACGCCCACTACGCATTCCGCAAACTGCCGGATGCCCCCCACTTCCAATGGCCAAACGGCGCCCGCATCGCACTGACTGTCACGCTGATGGTGGATCATTGGGAATTCGCGCCCCCCGCCGATGCCTACCCAGACCCGCGCATTGTCTCGCCCTTGGGAAAATTCCACCCGGACTGGCTGACCTGGAGCCAGCGGCTGTACGGCAACCGCGTGGGAATATTCCGGATCCTCGACGTGCTGGATCGCTTCGGCGTGATCCCCTCGGTCGCCTTGGGGTCCGCCGCCGCCAAGATGTGCCCCGAACTGGTGGACGAACTCAGCCGCCGCAATGCCTGCTTCATGGCGCACGGCGATTTTGCCAGCCGCCGCATCACCAGCAAAATGACCGCCGACGAGGAACGAGCCTTCATCGCCAACGCCCGCGACGCCGTCGCCGAAGCCACCGGAGAAGCCCCGAGCGGTTGGTGCGGCCAAGACTTCAACGAATCCTTCGACACCCCAGCGCATTTGATCGACGCAGGTTTCACCTACACAACGGACTGGGCGAACGACGATCGGCCCTATTTACTGGACGGCAAACTCGTCGCCTTGCCGCCGCAGCCGGAATGGAACGATGTCGAGGCCATGCGCCTGCGCGGCGTCCGGATCCCCGACTGGGCCGACAACGTCGCGGAAGCCTTCGCCGTCCTGCACGACGAAGGCGGCGGCTCGTTCAACTTGACATTGCACCCGTGGTTCGCCGGACAGCCGCACCGCATCCGCTACGTGCGGGACGCGCTGTCGAGAATCCTCGGAAAATCCGGTATCTGGCGAACAACAACCGATGCGCTGGCGCAGGAAACCCGCACGCAATTGTAAGGAGAACGTACTATGCTCGCACCCAAAATCCCCGGATGGGTTGCCGATTTCAAGGCGTTCATCATGCGCGGCAACGTTGTCGACCTCGCGGTTGGCATCATCATCGGCGTCGCATTCACCGCTGTCGTCGGCAGCCTGGTGAAGGACGTCATCACCCCCGTCCTCGGCCTGCTGACGGGCGGCATCGATTTCGCCAACATCTTCATCACGCTGAAGGGCCAGCACTTCGCGACCCTCGCCGAGGCGCAAAAGGCCGGCGTCCCCACGATGAACGTCGGCCTGTTCTTCAATGCGATCATCCAATTCCTGATTGTCAGCTTCGCGGTGTTCTGGCTGGTGCGTGCGCTGACCCACCTCAAAGTGCGGGAGGACGCCGCGCCGGCCGGCCCGACCAAGACCGAGGTTTTACTGGGCGAAATTCGGGACTTGCTGAAGGAAAAGAGATGATCTCAACCCCCGTCTCCGTCGTTACCGGCTTCCTCGGGAGCGGCAAGACCACGCTGATCGGGCGTATCCTCCGCACACCGGGATACGCCCGAACCGCCGTCATCGTGAACGAATTCGGGGAAATTGGGCTGGACCACGATCTGATCGCCAAAAGCGACGAGACACTTGTGTCGTTGACGACAGGCTGCCTCTGCTGCGCTGTCCGGGGCGATCTGGTGGAAACACTGCTGGACCTACGAAGCCGGCGCGATGCAGGCATAATTGCATACGACCGCGTGCTGATCGAGACCTCGGGCCTCGCCGATCCAGCCCCCATCCTGCACGCTTTGATGACCGATCCCGGCGTCACCGCCACACACCGCATCGACAGTGTCGTAACAGTGGCCGACGCCGTGCACGGCCTGACCACGCTCGATCGCCACACCGAGGCCCGCCGACAGGCCGCACTGGCCGACCGGCTGGTGCTGAGCAAAACCGACCTCGCCGGCGATGCCCCCGAGCTGCGGGCAAGGCTGGCGGCGATGAACCCGGGTGCCGGCATCGTGTTGGTCGCCGACGTCACCCCCGACACGCTGTTCACCCCGGCCGATCCGGCAACCCGAGCGCTGCGGTTGACGCTAGTGCCGGATCGACACCCGGATCGACACACGGCCCAGCACACCGACAACATCCAAACGTTCGTCCTGCAACGCGACACCCCAATGCCGGCCCTGGCCCTCACCCTCCTGCTGCAAGCCCTGACCGAACACTGCGGCGCTCGGCTGCTCAGGGTCAAAGGCCTGATCGATATCGAGGAAATGCCCGGCCAGCCCGCCGTCATTCACGGCGTGCAGCACGTCTTCTCCGCGCCCGAATTCCTGGACCAGTGGCCGTCGGACGACCGCACCACCCGCATCGTCTTCATCGCCCAAGGCATCCCCCGCCATTTCCCAGCGCGACTTTTAGCCGCGATCGAAGAAGAAGTGCGGGACGAGATGGCCGGCCTCTGATACGTTTCGGACAACATGATCCGTGTCACCCACTCCATTTGGCTGGACGAAAAAGCCATCGACGAAAGCTTTGTCCGCGCCTCGGGGCCGGGCGGGCAGAACGTCAATAAGGTGTCGACGGCGGTGCTGCTGCGGGTGTCGCTCGACAAAGCCAATCTGCCGCCACCCATCCGTGCCCGTCTGGAGAAACTGGCCGGGCGCCGCCTGACGCTGGACGGCGAACTGCTGATCGCCAGTCAGCGCCACCGAACGCAGGAGCGTAACCGGGTGGAGGCGATGGATTCCCTGATCGCGTTGATCCAGAAAGCCGCTATCGCCCCGATCCGGCGCGTCGCCACCAAGCCGAGCTTCGGTGCCCGCCAACGCCGGATGGACGAAAAAACCCACCGGAGCCGCACCAAAAACGCGCGCGGTGGCCCGGGTGAACACGACTGACGCGGCGATCAGCCCGCATCACGAGCGATCGGCCTGCGTTTCGTAAATCTCAGCACCCTGCGGCAAAATCACCCACGGCTGCTTGTTCCGCGTCCAGAAATGTGTCGTCGGCATCAGCCACGACGTGTCGTCGAGCGTACCGCCCCGAACGATGCGGGTGTAGCCCGGTGGCTCTGTCCCGATCTTTACGCCGCCGCAAAGGCATATCCCGCAATCGGGGCAGACCCAGCGCGTTTTGGGACGTCCCCCAGCGGTGACGCCGCCCGGAGCCGGGCGCAATTCCTTGCCTGTCGGCTGGAACGCAACACCGGGAACCGCGACGCCGATCGAGAACGCGCTGGCGGTCGCACGCTGGCAGTCGGTGCAGTGGCAGGTATAAACGCGGATGGGCTCTTGCGTAATGGAATATCGAACGGCGCCGCACAGGCAGCCGCCTGTCTGTGGCAATCTCATGGGGTCCTCCTTTATTTGGTCCTATCCGTACCGATCGAGGGTTCGAACCCAGCTCAACAACGCCCGCCGTGCCGCGGCGGCGTCCTGTCCCAGAGCTATTAACGCTGGGATTTGCCCCGGCTGCGCGATGACAGACCCCATAACCCGCAATAACCCGATCGCCCCGCCATCGCTCAGCGCGCACAGCGCCGCCGGTGGCAAATCGCGCTCGGCCGGATCGCAGATCGCGCGCAAGACCGCGAACGGCAGTCCGGCCGCGTCCGCCGTCTCGGCCACCGCCCCGCTTTCCACATCCACGGCGGCGCAATCGGTTGCGACGAACAAATGTCGCTTGGCCACCGCCATCGCGGCGACCCCGTCGGCGCCCAGCAAGGTATGAGCGGTCACGCCACCCAGTAGCCCGTTCAAATCGGGATCGGTCGCCAAATGACGCCCATGTGTGACCACCGCTTCCGGCACGATCACCGTGCCGGGCCGCAGCATCGGGTCCAACCCACCCGCAAGGCCGAAGCTGACCAGTGCCCGCGCCCCCTGCCCGATCAGCCGTTGCGCGGCGGCCTCGGCCCCCGCCACCGTTCCGCCCCCGACTTCGACGCGGGTAAAAAGACGGCGTGCGATGCGGGCCTCGGCGGTCAGGCCGACGACGACGCCGATACGGTCAAAATCCAAAGCCGACACGCTTTGTGTTGCCGCGGGACAGCGTGCGGTAGCGGGCCAGCGCGAGCAGCGGGAAATACAGCCGGTAGCCATGGTATTTCAGGTAGAAAACCTTCGGAAAACCCACGGCGGTATAGGGTTTTTCATCCCATTCGCCATCGGAACGTTGCGTGCGCGCCAAAAACGCAATGCCGCGGGAAACCGCCGGGTTGTCAGCCTCCCCGGCCGCCATCAGGCCGAGCACCGCCCAGGCGGTCTGGCTGGGGGTCGGTGCCTTGTAAACACCGGGCGGGGCGTGGGCATAACTTTCCTCGTCTTCCCCCCAGCCGCCGTCTTCGCGCTGGACCGAGATCAGCCACGCCGCCGCACGGCGCACCGCCGGGTCTTCGGCCGGAATACCGGCAGCGTTCAGAGCGCATAGCACCGACCAGGTGCCATAGATAAAATTGGTGCCCCAACGGCCGAACCAACCGCCGTTCGGCTCCTGCTCCCGCCGCAAAAACGCCAAAGCCCGCGCCATCGCCGGCTCATCGGACGCCATACCGATCTGTGCCAGAAACGACACACAGCGTGCCGTTACGTCGGAAGTCGGCGGGTCAAGCAGTGCCCCGTGGTCCGCAAAGGGGATGTGGTTCAGGTACAGGTGAATATTTTCGGGCTCGAACGCGCCCCAGCCGCCGTCCAGCTTGCCGCCGCCCGCCGACTGCATGCCGAGGATCCATTCTTTCGCGCGCGCAATCGATTCCGCATGCACCGGATCGCCGTTGCGGTGCAGCAGCATGCCAACCACGGCGGTGTCGTCGACATCGGGGTAATGCGGGTTCTCATATTGAAAAGCCCAGCCGCCAGGGCGCAAATCCGGCCGGCGCACCGACCAGTCGCCGGCAACATCGGTGATCTGGCGAGCCCGCAGCCAATCGCAGGCGGCGTCGGTGGAGGCACCCGCCTCGGCCATCGCGTGCCCCGCCAAACCCGTATCCCAAATGGGCGAAAAACAAGGCTGGCAGTAGGCTCGGTCATCCTGAATAATTAACAATTTCCGGACCGCCTGCCAGGCGATGGCGGCGTCCGGGTGATCGGGGGGATAGCCAAGCGTGTCGAACATCATCACCGAATTGGCTATGGCGGGGTAAATGCCGCCGAGCCCATCGTCGCCGTTGATTCGTTCCTGTACGAACGCCACCGCTTTTGCCACGGCGCCCGCCGATGAACGCTGGGGAAGCAGCCGCAGCACGCTGTCGAGGTGCTTGAAGAAAATGCTCCACCCCGATTTGTCCGGCCCTTGAATCCAATCGCGCACGCGATCCGGCGGGGTGCGGAACAGCTCCTGGATATGCACGCCATTCGGATTGCGGGCCTGTGGGCGTTTGGCCATCAGCACCAGCAGCGGCACGATCACCGTGCGCGACCAGTACGACACTTTCGAAAGATGGAACGGGAACCAGCGCGGCAGATGCATGATTTCCAGCGGCATCACGGGCACCGCGTGCCACGGAACCTGCCCGAACAAGGCCAACTGCGCCCGAGTGAACACGTTGGAACGCTCCGCGCCGCCGGCCGCAAGAATAGCCTCCCGAGCGCGGATCATGTGCGGGGCATCGGGTGAGTCCCCAATGGCCTTGAGCGCGAAATAGGCCTTCACGCTGGCCGAAATATTGAAAGCGCCGTCATGAAACAGCGGCCAGCCGCCGTGCTCGCCTTGGATCGAGCGGAGGTAGACGCCAATCTTATCTTCCAGCAGCTTGTCGATGCGCGCCAGAAAATGCTCCAGCAGGACATATTCCGCGGGGATGGTGGCGTCGGCCTCCAGCTCGAACACCCAGTGGCCGTCCGGCTTTTGCAGGCGGCCAAGCGCATTTTGGGCTCGATCGACGGCGTGCGCGATGGCGGTGTCAGGCGTATCGAGCAAAACAAGGCCCCAAGGGAAATCGGAGTCAGGCGGCCAGGACGATCCGGGCCGCGGTTCGGCCCGACCTGATCGCACCTTCGATCGTGGCGGGCAACCCGGTATTGGTCCAATCCCCCGCCAGCGTCAGGTTCGATAGTGCCGAACGGGCGTCGGGGCGGCGGCGTTCCTGCAGCGGGGTGGCGGCGAAGGTGGCGCGCTTTTCCTTGACCACGCGATAGGGCGGTATCTCCCGTTTCATTTCCAGCGGGAGGTTCAGCGCATCCCGCACGTCCAGCCACACCACGGCGGCCAGTTCGTCGGCGGAATCGTCCACCATCTCATTGGCCGCGCTGACGGTGACCGAGATATGGCCCTTTTTGGCGAAGATCCATTGCGCCGTGCCCGACAGCACGCCGAGGAAGCCGGTTTCGGCCAACGGGCCTTCGGGATCGGCTTCCAGCTTGTAATGCAGGTTCAGGATCGCTTCGAACTGATTGGGCACGGTCAGCGATGGCAGCAGATCGGTCGCGGCCCAAGGCGGCACAGCAAGCACGACCGCATCTTCGGGTCCGATGTCGATCTGACCGGCCGGTGTCCTTATCGACGACACCCGGCCTGCGTCGACACGGATGGTATGGACCCGGCTATTGAACCGCACGTCCGCGCCGCGTTCGCGCAGCTTCGCGATGGCGGGGTCGATTAACGCTTCCGACAGCCCATCGGCGGGGAAGCGGGGGATGCAGGCCCTGCCGCCTTTGAACAGCGTTTCGCGCAACACCGCCCCCAACAGACGGGCCAGACCGGCCTGCGGGCGCGTGTTCAGTGCGGCGACCGCGAGAGGTTCGACCAGCCGCCAATACAGCTTACCCCGGCGCATCGCGTCGGTGACCAGCTTATCGTCCCTGATTTTCGCAATGGCGCGCACTTCCAGGTAGTCGGAAAGGCGCGTGTCAGGTACCCGGCGTCCCCGGGCGAAGATCCACCAAGGGATGCGCCCAAGGTTGGGCCGTACCTGCCAACGCTGCCCCGATTTGATGTCCATGAACGGGAACACTGGTAGCGCCGGGCCACCGAACAGCGCGTTGGAGCCGATTTCGGCGATATACGCGAAGGCATCCTTATTACCGCTCAGCAGCAGGTGGTTGCCGTTGTCGATGCGGATGCCCAGTTCCCGGTCGTCGTACGACCGGCAGCGCCCGCCTGCCGCGGGGCTTGCTTCATATAGGGTTACGCCGCACCCGGCTGCCGACAGCGAGAGCGCCGCCGATAATCCAGCCAGACCGGCGCCGATAACGTGAACCTGGCGCATGAGCGATGGGAGTGTCGCACAGGCGCGCCGGCCCGCGCAACCGCTTTGCCTTTTTCGATTTCGTCCGGTCCGATTTTCGACCAATCCATCGGGATTGGCTTCAGAGCGTCGATCGGCCTTGTCGGTTGGTTTCCACGCTATGACGCCTCCCGCTTGCGTGCGATTCCGCTCGCTTTATGATCGGTTGTGAGAGTACGCAGACTTCCCGCGCCCGGAAAAGCGAACGCCCTTTGGAGACCCTAAGATGAAATTCGGCCTCTTCGGCGCCGCGACCGCGCAGCGCAACGCCAACCCCGACGTCGACAGCGGCGCCGGCTTTAAGGACTACATCGAGTATGTGATCGAGGCGGAATCCCTCGGTTATCATTCGTCCTTCATCGTGGAGCACCATTTTACGGGTTTCGGCCAGGTGTCGGCGACGCTCAATCTGTTGACCTGGATCGGTGCCCGCACCACCACATTGCGTCTCGGCACCGCGGTGTTGGTATTGCCCTGGCACGACCCGGTGCTGCTGGCCGAACAAGCCGCGACGCTCGACCTGCTGTCCGGCGGTCGCCTGGATTTCGGCATCGGCAAGGGCTACCGCCATAACGAATATGTGGGTTTCCGCATCCCCATGGAGGAAGGCCAGTCCCGCTTCGAAGAATCGATCGACATTCTGACGAAGGCCTTCACATCGAACGAGCGCTGGTCGTTCATCGGCAAGCACTGGGGCTACGAAGACATCGTCGTCGAGCCGCCGAGCGTGCAGCGCCCGCATCCGCCGTTCTGGCAGGGCGCCGGCCATCCGGATTCCATCCGACGCGTCGCCGCGCGCGGGCATAATCTGTTACTGGATCAATTCGCCTCCATGGAAGAAACATTGCGCCGGTTTAACATCTACCGCGACGCGATGCTCGGCAACGGCTTCGGCTTTAACCCTGATCAGGTTGCCGTGGCGCGCGCGTTCTACGTAGCAAAGAATGAAGCCGACAAACAGGCCGCCATCGACCGCCGTATCGCTGGCCAGCGCCGTTTGCACGACATCAGCCAACGCCCCGACGGCAACAACACAGCGAGCATCATGGCATTCTCCGACACCCGCGAGGCCAGCGAGGAAAGCGCGCTGTACGGCAACCCAGACGAGATCTGCCGCAAAATCGAATTCTTGCAGGCGCAGGGCGTCGAATATTTGCTGTTGAACGGCGGCGGCACGTCGCGCGAGAATTTGCGCCGTTTCGCATCCGAAGTGATGCCGCATTTCGTCGATAAGGAGCCTGTGAAGGTGGCGGCAGAATAGGTGTCGCCGCTCATCCTGCGGAATGTCCAACGCACCTACCGCGGGGAGGCCGGCGACCTGCCGATCCTGCGCGGCGCCAATCTTGCGCTCGAAGCGGGGGAGATCGTTGCGATCATGGCCCCATCCGGCGCCGGGAAGTCCACGCTGCTGCACGTCGCGGGGTTGCTGGACCGGCCGGATGGCGGTTCCGTGCTGGTCAACGGCCAGGACGCCGGGTCCCTGCCCGACGCCGGCCGCACCGCCGTGCGCCGCGACACGATCGGGTTTGTCTACCAGTTCCACCATTTACTCGGAGAATTCACCGCGTTGGAGAACGTGGTGATTCCCCAAATGATAGCCGGCCGGTCCCGGCGGGACGCGGTGGCGCATGCTATGTCGTTGCTGGATGCGTTCGGTCTGGCGTCCCGCGTGGATCATTTGCCAGGGAAACTATCCGGCGGCGAACAGCAACGCGTCGCCATCGCCCGAGCGCTGGCCAACGGGCCGAAAGTGCTGCTGGCGGATGAGCCCACCGGGAATTTAGACGTGGCAACGGCGGGAACGGTGTTCGAAGAACTGCTGTCGATCGTGCGCGGGCACGGGCTGGCGGCACTGATCGCGACGCATAATCCGGATCTGGCGAGGCGGATGGACCGGATTGTTACGTTACGCGATGGATTGGTGGTGGCGGGATAACCCGCGACCGACGGGACCGCACCACGGATATTTTGTCCGTCATGCCGGCGTAAGCCGGTATCCAGGCTTCGACGATCCGGTCTTGTATCAAGTAAATTTAACAATGATACACATGATACCCAACAGCCAGTAATAAAGCCTACAGATTGTCGTCTGGCAACCGTCATGCCGGCATGATCCCATCTGCGAACAAACCTTCTTTCAGCAGATTTCGTCCGCGGATGACGCAGGTACTCGTTTAAATATAACCGAATTTGTAACGCCCGTTCGACCGGCGGACGTGGGTCCGGAAGCTCTCGACCAGCATGCTACCCTCACGCGCGTGGAAGATGAACCCGTGCATGCCGTTACTCTGCTATGTCGGCCTTTATGCCATGGTTACCATGGTAGGGTTACAACTCAGTTCAGACCATCCGCGCGATTTCTCTTGCCTACCCGGCGGCACAGGGTTTATGGAACGTTCCATGAACACATGACCGAGGCACCGACCCCATGTCCAAGATCGAAGCCGTCCTCCGCAATGCCTGCGCCCTGGCCGTCAACCCGGCGTTTAGCCTGCCCGACGCCATAAGCCTCTACCGTTCGGTGGCCACATTGGCGCGGGCTCTACGCCTCGATATGGCCGATAACGGGCTGCCGCGCGGCTTCGCCCCTGACCTGGTCGTGCTCATGATCGGCGTTTTGAATAATATTTGCGGGCGCGCCCTGGCCCCCGGCGCGACACCCGCCGTGACCGCGAACCTTTCCCGCGCAATCGGACAAATGGCGGCAGCGTGCCATCAGGCTCGGCCGGTCGCCGAAAAGCCGCCCAAACAGGCGCCGGCACCGGCCCCCGAACCAAAGCCGGCCCCCGAACCAAAGCCGGTCGTCGTCCAGGCTGCCAAGCCCGCACCGGCCCGACCCATGCCCGCGAAACCGGTCGCACCGAAGGATCAGGCCCTGATCGACACGCTCATGGCCGACATAAGCCGCCGTGCGATCCAGGATTACAAACGCGCCGCTTAAACCGGCACCGTCAACGCATCGTATTCATACAAATAATCGTAACGGGCACGAACCTTCGAAACCTCGAACTCCCGTTCGATGTACTCCGCGGCACCCTCCGCCGATCCCAGCGCGGGATTGTGGAACCGTTTCGTGTTATCCGACGATCCGCGAACGATCCGCGCGGTGCGTTCCAGCCGAGCGTTTTCGTAACGAACGAGCGCCGATGGTACGTCCGGGCACGTATCGAGCAGCCGCGCCAAAATAATCCCATCCTCTAGCGCCATGTTCGCCCCCTGCGCCAGAAACGGCAGCGTGGGGTGCGCCGCGTCGCCCATGACGCAGACGCGTCCCTGCGCGAAATGCTCCAAAGGTTCGCGCCCGAGCAGCGCCCATTTATAAGGGATGTCGATGGCATGGACGATATTGTGAATATCCTGGTGCCACGGCGCCAAATCCCGCAGACATTCCTCCCGCGTCCCCGGCTCGGTCCAGGATTCCACCCGCCAATCGTCGCGCTCGATGGCGGCGACAAAATTCAGTAGTTCGCCTCGGCGCAGCGGATAGGTCACCACGTGCCCCCCGACCCCGATCCAGTTGTTGCCGACCAAACGGCGCTGATGGGGCGGTAATTTCTCCATTGGCACGAGGCCGCGCCACACCATGATGCCGGTGAATTGCGCTTTTCCGTCCCCGAACAACTGTTGGCGAATGCGGGAATGAACGCCGTCGGCGCCAATCAGCACCTCGCCCTCGACGCGTTCGCCGTTCGCCAGTAGCAACGTGACGCGTGACGTGGTTTGTTCGAACCCAACACAGGCCTTACCCGGTTGCACCGCATCCGGATCGGCGCGGCGGACGGCATCCAGCAACACCGCGTGGAAATCCCCGCGATGCAGCATCCAGTAGGGGGCGCCGAAGCGCTGGACCGATTCCTCGCCCACATCGAACGGCATCCAGGCCTGACCGGTGCTCCAAAGGCGGAATTCACGGCCCATGGGTACGCAGACGACCTTCAGCATCGCCTCTTCCAGGCCGAGGGAGATCAGCAATCGCGTTCCATTGGCCCCAAGCTGAACCCCGGCTCCGATTTCGCGGAGGTCGGTGGCTTGTTCGTAGATTCGCACGCGATGCCCGCGCTGCATCAACGCCAGCCCCGCGGTCAGACCGCCCAGCCCCGCGCCCGCGATCAGGACTGGTGGTTTCATCGCGCCAGCGCCTTCTTGTCATAACCCGCGACGGTCTTGTACCGGTCGGTGATGGCCCGCAGTTCCGCCTCGGCGATTACGTCTTCGATCCGAGCAAACGGCTGGTCGCCGGTGCGTTCGTAGACCTCGCGCAGGATCGCATCCGGGGGATTGCGGCGGTTGGTCAGTACCACGTTCGTTGTCGGCGGCAGACGAAGCGCCTCGTACCGGGTCAATGCAGCCGGAACGTCGGCGGTAGTAGAAAGGCAATCCGCCATCGCCCGCGCATCCAGGATCGCCTGGCCCGCCCCGTTCGAGCCCCGGGGGACCATCGGATGGGCCGCGTCGCCCAGTAGCGTCACCCGCCCGAACGTCCAACGCGGCAGCGGGTCCTGGTCGACCATCGGAAATTCCAGCACCGTCTCGGCACCGCGGATCAGGGCTGGCACGTCAAGCCAGTCGAAATGCCAATCGGCGAAGGCCGGCAGGAAATCGTCCAAACGACCGGAGCGGTTCCAGTCGCGTTCCAGATGCCGGGGCGTCTCAATCTCGGCCACCCAGTTCACCAGTTGCTTGCCGTCATCCAGGTCGCGGATGGGGTATATGACCATCTTCCCGTTTGCCAGCCAGCCGGCCCGTACCATGGTGGCGCCGCTCAGAAACCGGGGCCAAACCGTCACCCCCCGCCACATATTGTAGCCGGAATAAACCGGAGCACCTTCGCTGGGATAAAACTGCTTGCGGATCGCTGAATGGATCCCGTCGCATGCGATGACCGCGCTGCCCCGCACGGGTTCCCTGCCGGCGAACAACACCGCCGCCGAATCCTCGTCCTGCTCCACCCCAATGCACTGATGGCCCGTCAGCACGCTGTCCGGCCCAAGTCGCGCACGCACCGCATCCAGCAGCAGCATCTGCAACGCGCCACGGTGGATCGACACCTGCGGCCAATCGTACCCCGCCGCAACGCCAGCGGGTTCCCGGTAAATCAACTGTCCGAACCGGTTGAAGAACGCGCTCTCCTTCGTCGCGATGCCGGAGGACACCAGCAAATCCCGCAACCCCAACGCCGCCAGCTCCTTCGCGGCGTGCGGCAGTACGTTGATGCCAACGCCGATCGGACGGATCTCGGAGGACGCCTCGTAAACCCGGCAGGCAATCCCCACCTCGTGCAAAGTCAACGCCAGCGTCAGGCCGCCGATGCCGGCACCAACGATCGAAACCTCATCCATGCAGGCGGTCTTCCCGCCACAGCGACAGCACTTCCTGCACCGGCCGGTCGGAGAAGCTGAACAGCACCGCCTCGCTTGAAGCTTTATGCCGATGCGCCGCCCAACTCGGCACCACGAACAGATCGCGCGGCTTCCAGGATATCACGGTGTCGCCGATGACCGTTTCCCCCTGCCCTTCGACCACCGAATAAACGGTGCCGTCGGTCGACCGGTACGGCGCGGAAGCAAACCCGGCCGGTAACAGCGCCATAAACGCACCAATGGTCGGCATCGGGGAACCGCCCGAACCCGGGTTGATATAGCGCAGCTTGTAGCCATGGCAGGGATCGGGGTCGCCGTTGCGGGCGAGTGTCGCCAACGCCTGCCGCGAGCGGGCATAGGGGTAGCTGAATACCGGCGACGAAATCCGCTCCGGCTTCCAGTCCACCGGCACCATGTTGGCACCGTAGCGCGCCAGACTGTCACCGGAGGGACGGGTCACCGTCTGGCTCTCGGCATTGGCCGGTTCCGCGAAGCTGGCGTCGAACATACGCACCATCGGAACATCCAGCCCGTCCAGCCATATCACGGGGTGGTCGGTTTCGTTGCCGTGGTCGTGCCAGGTCCAGCTGGGGGTGATGATGAAATCGCCGGGCTCCATGATCGCCCGTTCGCCTTCCACGGCGGTATAAGCGCCGCTGCCCTCGACGACGAAGCGCAGGGCGGAGGCAGCATGACGGTGGGCCGGCGCGACCTCCCCCGGCATGATCAGTTGCAGGCCGGCAAACAAAGAATGCGTGGCCGAGGTGTTCCCCTTGAGGCCCGGATTTTCGAGAATAAGCACCCGGCGTTCTGCTTCCCTCGCGGTGATCAGGCCACCGGATTGCATGAGCAACGGCCGCACGACGTTGTCGTAATCCCATTTGACCGGCAATGCCGGGCTTGTGGGGGTGCGGGTCACCAGCCGGTGCAAATGCTCCCACAGGGGGGCCAGATGGTGCGGGCCGATCTGGTCGTAGAACGCCTGGCGGTCAGCGGTCGGTGCATCGTTCATCGGTCAAGACCTTTCCTCGGGCAGCGGGCCGCAAGATGCCATTGC
>JANXTL010000224.1 GCA_025352375.1 Acetobacteraceae bacterium
GCCGAACCGGACAGGATAAAATTCAGGGCGATTCAAACTGACCCACTACCGAGGTTCCGTTTTACTTTGGGCGGGTGCCTGGGGTGTGGTAAGCTTCGCCGCATGGATGCCATCGACCCAGCAGCCGCGAAACTGGCCCTACTAAGGCCCTGTCCAAAGATAATCGAATCGATCATGCGGATCGGACAGGGCCTAAGCTCTTGTTTTGAACGGCAACTTTGCCGGCGTGCTGACGCACTTATTTGCCGGCGTTGCCTAACGCCGGAGGAGCGCGACGCCCGCACCAATGAATTCCTGGCGAGCGAGGAATTCATCCCGTTTGTGCTGGAGTGTTTCGCGCAGGCCGTTCGCGTTGCCGCGGCCGAGAACGCCGCGCTTGGATTGACGGAACAGCGCTTCGGGTGACGCCGCTGCTCGTTATCCTCGGCGGTATCAACGGCGCGGGGAAATCGTCACTCGCGAGGCAACTGGCGGCAGTTCCGAACACCGCGCACCTCGTGTTCCTCGATCCTGACAAAATTGCCGCGGAGGTCCGGCAGGCTCGCCCCGAGCTCAGCCTGAACGCGGCCAACTTCGCGGGGTTGCGGATCGTCTCCGAGCGGTCAGCGGATTGTCTGGCGAGGGGTCAGTCCTTTGTGACCGAGACGGTCCTGGCCAGTGTCGCGCATCGGCAGATATGCGAAAAGGCGCAGGCGAACGGCTGGCAGGTTCGGTTGGTCTATGTCGGGCTGCCCCGGGTGGAGGATGCGATCGAACGCGTGGCGCTTCGCGATTCGAAGGGCGGCCACGATGTTCCCGAGACCGATATCCGTCGACGCTGGGCGCGAACGCACGAAAACCTTGCCTGGTTCGCCCGCCGCGCAGACATCGTCGAGGTCTACGGGAACGCGGGATGGGCGGTTCCACCGACCCTGATTGCCCGCGCCGTTGCCGGCCATGTCACGCTCTTGGACCCCGACACCCTTCCCGCCGTCACGGAAGCGCTGCGCCCGCTGCTGTAGACACCACATACGGCGCGATACCCCCACCCCCATGAATTTCCCGCGAAACATGGCAGCCTCCCACGCCTGACCCGCGATTAACCCTCGCTTCCCGGCGCCGTTCCCCCTATGTGTGCGCCGCAACATCCCCGGCAGCCAGGCCCACATGCAAATTCGTAACGTCGCCATCATCGCCCACGTCGATCATGGCAAGACCACGCTCGTCGATAAACTCCTCAGCCAGTCCGGCTCTTTCCGGGAGCATCAGCATGTGGTTGACCGCGCGTTGGACCGCAACGACCTGGAAAAAGAACGCGGAATCACCATCCTGGCAAAGTGCACGTCGGTGGTGTGGAAAGGCGTGCGCATCAACGTCGTCGATACCCCCGGACATGCCGACTTCGGCGGTGAAGTCGAACGCATCCTCGGTATGGTCGACGGCGCCATCGTGCTGGTCGACGCGGCGGAAGGCGTGCTGCCGCAGACCAAGTTCGTGGTCGGCAAGGCCCTGGCGCGCGGCATCAAGCCGATCGTCGTGGTCAACAAGATCGACCGCCAGGACGCGCGACAAGACGAAGTGCATGAAGAAGTGTTCGACCTGTTCGCGGCGCTCGACGCCACGGAGGCTCAGCTCGACTTCCCCATGTTGTACGCCTCCGGCCGTCAGGGCTGGGCGGATGCGACGATCGACGGGCCGCGCAAGGATTTGTCGGCGATGTTCGACATGATCGTCAGCCACGTCCCGCCGCCAACGGTCAACGACGACGCCCCCTTCGCCATGGTCGCCAGCATCCTGGAATACGACAATTTCCTGGGCCGCGTGCTGACCGGGCGCATCGAGCAAGGCAAAGCCAAGCTGAACATGCAGGTGAAGGTGCTGCGCCAGGACGGCACAGTCGTCGAAACCGGCCGTCTGACCAAGCTGCTGTCGTTCCGCGGCCTGGATCGCGTACCCGTCGAGGAAGCCCAGGCAGGCGACATCATCGCCGTCGCCGGCCTGTCGGAAAGCACCATTCCCGACACCATCGGCGCCCCCGATCTGGCCGCGCCGATGCACGCCATTCCGGTGGATCCCCCGACCCTCGCGATGACCTTCCGCATCAACGATAGCCCGCTGGCCGGGCGCGAGGGTAAGAAAGTCACCTCCCGCCAAATTCGCGAACGCCTTTACCGCGAAGCCGAGGGCAACGTCGCGATCAAGATCAGTGATTCTCCGAATGAAACCGACGCGTTCGAGGTCGCCGGCCGCGGCGAACTCCAGCTCGGCGTGCTCATCGAGCAGATGCGACGCGAGGGCTTCGAACTCGCCATCGGTCGCCCGCGCGTCCTGACCCGGGACAACCCGGAAACCGGCGCTCGGGAAGAGCCATACGAAGAAGTGCTATGCGACGTGGATGAGCCCTACTCGGGCGTCGTCGTCGAGAAAATGAGCCGCCGCAAGGGCGAGATGACCGACCTCCGCCCCTCCGGCGGCGGCAAGGTGCGCCTGACCTTCAAGATCCCCAGCCGCGGCCTGATCGGCTACCACGGCGAATTCCTGACCGACACGCGCGGCACCGGCATCATGAACCGGCTTTTCGCGGGTTACGGCCCCTGGAAGGGTGCGATGGAAGGCCGCCGCAATGGGTCTTTGATCTCCACGGAGGGCGGTGAGACCGTCCATTACGCCCTGTTCTTTATCCAGGAGCGCGGCACCCTGTTCGTGAACCCCGGCGAGAAAATCTACCAGGGCATGATCCTGGGCGAGCACAGCCGCGGATCGGACCTGGAAGTGAACCCAATCAAGGAAAAGAAGCTGACCAACGTCCGCGCCGCTGGCAAGGACGATGCGATGGTGCTGATTCCGCCCCGCCGCATCAGCCTGGAGCAGGCGATCGCCTACGTCGAAGACGACGAACTGGTCGAAGTCACCCCCGCCGCGATCCGCATCCGCAAGCGCTTCCTCGACCCGAACGAGCGCAAACGGTTCGAGAAGCGCGCGCAGGACGCGGCGTGAGGGTTGTCCGCATAGCGGTACGTATACGATACGTGTTGCCATGCGGAAGAAGCGCACCATAACCGTCGATACCGATGTCTATGAGGGCATCCATGCTGTCATTGGCCGCCGACGCATCAGTCGTTTCCTGAACGACCTCGCTCGCCCCAACGTCGCGGCACCCAACCTCGCGGCCGGTTATGCGGCCATGGCCACCGATGAGGCGCGCGAGCAGGAAGCGGAAGTGTGGACCGAAGGGCCGATCGCGGACGGTGCGGTTGTGACACCCGGTAGCTGATCTGCCGCGCCCTCGTCGAGGCGATGTTTGGTGGGTCGCGAAATCCAGATGACCCGGCCAGCGGTTATCGTGCTGAACGGCGAACGCCGGAAGGCCATGGCCGAATTTCATGCTCGGCGCGGGAAGTTCGAGCTGATCGGCCCGCGCGCGGCGGTTGCGGCGAAAAAACCGGGGCAGGTCAGACCACCAAAATCCCGTCCCGAACGACGACCCGCCCTCCCGCCACGACCAACCGCCGCGCCGGGCGTCGAACAATCGCCTCGGCGACCGTTTCGGCGTCCACCAGCACGAGATCCGCGCGGCAACCTGGCGCCAGGCCGTAGCCGGCAAACCCGCATCCCACAGCGGCGGCCGAGGTCACGCATTCCAGCGCCCATTCCAACTCGTCGTCCCGGCGCAAACCGTTGCGCAGTCCGATATGCATCGCGCGATCCAGCATGTCGGGCTCCCCATACGGGGTCCAACTGTCCCGGATCCCATCGTTGCCCCCATAGATCGTCACCCCCGCCGCTCGGCAGGCCGCCAGCGTGGGAACCGGGATGCCGGCCGGTGCGGTCGTCGCGATCCGCATATCCACCCGAGCCATCCGGGCCAGAAGGGCGTCGCATTCGGCGACCGGCAACGTCCCGAGGCAGAAGCCGTGACTGATGGTAACCTGACCGACCAGGCCTAGCGCCTCGGTGCGTTCCAGGATCAGATCCAGGGAAAAGGCCCCCATCTCCCCAGTTTCGTGCAGATGGATATCGACCGGCTTGCCATGTTTGGAGGCCAGGCCGAACACGACGTCCAAATGCCGCACCGGGTCGCGGTCGATGGAGCAGGGATCGATTCCACCCACCACGTCGGCGCCCCCCGCCAGGGCCGCATCCATCATATCCGCGACCCCCTTCTGGCAAACAATGCCGGATTGCGGGAAGGCCACGATCTGTATGTCCATGATACCGCCCAATGACTCCCGCGTGCGCTGGGTCGCGTGGACGTGCCGCAGGCCGATACTGGGATCGATGTCGGCATGGGCGCGCATGCGGGTCGTGCCGTTGGCCAGAAAGGCGCGGGCCAGAGCCAGGGAACGCGCCTCGGCATCGTGATTGGTCGCGACCCGCCAGTCCCGCTCATGCGCGATCCGCTCCGCTCGCGTTGGGCCGATGGTGTTGCGATGCCACGGGGCACCCCAGGTGGTTTTGTCGAGATGCGTGTGCCCCTCGATCAACCCCGGCAGCAGCAAGGCGCCGCCGCCATCGACGATCTCCGCGTTGTCGGCGCTTGCGGCGATCCGGCCGTCCCGCACATGAACGTCGGACGCTGCGCCGCCGAGCGGCCGGACGTTGCGGATTGTCAGGCCGGGTAAACCGCTTTTAGCTTGGGCCATGTGCGAAGCCATCCTTTGGTCCGAACTCCCTCCCGGAATGGGGAGCGGGGATTGTCGGGCTGAGTGGGGCGAAGAAGCAAGGCCAGCAGATCGTCATATCCAAATGCCGCCTGTAGCTCGATAATTCCGGCCAGGTTCAACCGTGTCCGTTGCGGATGTGCATGCGCGCCTGGTTCTTCACGGACCAGACCGAGCCGGGCAGCTCGGGTTTGCCATTTTCCTCCCAGTCCCCTGTAGTATGACGCATATCGTGAGATTGACCGGGGGATATTCGCCATGAAAGCCATTCGCGCCCACAGCTTCGGCGGCCCCGAAGTGCTGCGGTATGACGACGTTGACGATCCGGTTCCCGGTCCTGGGGAGGTCGTGTTCGACATGCGCGCCACCGGGGTCAATCCGGCGGACACCTATATGCGGAACGGCACCTACGCGATCGTGCCGCCGCTGCCTTACATCCCCGGGGGCGATGCCGCTGGGGTCGTATCCGCGGTCGGGCCGGGCGTGACGACGTTCAAGATCGGCGATTCGGTCTTCACCGGCACGGCCCTGACATTCGACATGACCGGCTGCTACGCCGCGAAGGTGAAGCGCAAGGTCGGCGAAGTGCTGCCGCTGCCGCCGAATGTCAGCTTCGCGCAAGCTGCCGCGTTCGGCGTTTCCTACACCACCGCGCATTACGCACTGTTCCAGCGGGGTGGTGCCCAAGCGGGTGAGACCGTGTTTATCCACGGTGCCAGCGGCTCCGTCGGAACGGCAGCGATCCAGCTTGCCAAGCGCACTGGGCTGCGGGTCATCGGCAGCGGCGGGACCGCCAAAGGCCTGGCGTTGATCGTGAGAGAGGGCGCGGATCGCGCGGTGAACCACACCGAGCCGGGTTATCTGGACGAGGTGACGCGCATGACCGGCGGCAAGGGACCCGAGCTGATCCTGGAGATGCTGGCGAACGTCAATCTCGCGGCCGATATGGATTTGGTTGCGAAGTACGGCCGCATCGTCATTATCGGCAACCGCGGGGACACGACCATTACCCCAAGGGTCGCGATGATGAAGGAGCTCGACATTCGGGGGATCGCGCTGTGGAACGCGACCCCCGAACAGATAGCGCCGGTGATGAAGGATATTCTGGCCGGCGTGGCGGCTGGCGAACTCCGTCCGATTATCGGCCGGGAAATG
Organism: Acetobacteraceae bacterium; assembly: GCA_025352375.1. Lineage (GTDB taxonomy): Bacteria > Pseudomonadota > Alphaproteobacteria > Acetobacterales > Acetobacteraceae > Rhodopila. The sequence continues at coordinate 5,796 of JANXTL010000224.1, forward strand.
CCTCTGGCCGCGGCCGCCGAGGCGCATGTGGCGGTGTTGCAGCCGGGTGCCCATGGCAAGATTGTATTGACGCCATGAGCGGGCCCCAACCACGGTCTGGGTCATTGGTCCGGTCCGCCGGGCCACGACTGGACCGGCGTGCTATACCGATGTTCTGGCACTCTGCCCCGTCAATGCAGGAGCAACCCCGTTGCAGACCATCCGAACCGTATGCGCGCACGATTGCCCCGACATGTGTTCGCTCATCGCGACGGTGGACAACGGCCGCGTGGTCCGCATTCAGGGCGACCCGGATCAACCGCTGACGGCTGGGTTCGCCTGCGGCAAGGTCAACCGCGATATGGAATTGGTCTACTCGCCCGAGCGTCTGACCACCCCTTTGCGCCGGACCGGCCCAAAGGGCAGCGGCAGCTTCGCGCCGATACCCTGGGATGAGGCGCTGGGCGAGATCGTCGCGCGCTGGAAAGCGACGATCGCCGAACACGGCCCGATGGGCATCCTCGGTTACGCCTACAGCGCCCATCAGGGGCTGATGAACCGCGGCCTGGCGAACGGGTTGTTCCATGCGCTGGGCACCAGCCGCCTCTGGGGTGGGACGGTCTGCGACTCCTGTGCGGAAGCGGCGTGGGACTCGGTCGTGGGCCCCATCGGCGGGGCGGACCCGGAA
>JANXTL010000240.1 GCA_025352375.1 Acetobacteraceae bacterium
ATCGTGGATTTCGCCGCACGGGGGTAGATATCCAGTTTTGATTTGACGGGGCTGGCAACAATACCCATGTTGGGCCAGTCACTCGCAGAGGTGGGAACGGCTGCCCCGCGCACCTGGAGCAATCCAGGTAAGGCTCTCCGCCGAGGCATTGCGCACTATTCGAACTCGCTGGTAAACACCGTCTCAGATGGGCGTTCCGAACGCTCGTCCACGAAGCAACAGGGCAAAAATCAGGGAGTAGAAAACAGATGTCGGGATACGCCGCAACCAGAGCACAAGGCCCGTGGTGGAAAGAACCTACCAAGGACCAGTGGTACGCCTACTTCGCCGCGTGGATGGGCTGGACGCTGGATGCGTTCGATTTCACAGTCTTCCTTCTGATCATGGCGCCTATCGCGCAGGAGTTCGGCGTTCCAATCATCGCGGTGACAGCGGTGTTCTCGGTCACCCTGATCATGCGCCTGCTAGGCGCCACGGCGTCGGGCTGGCTGGCGGATCGCATGGGTCGCCGAGCCCCGCTGATGATCTCCATCCTTTGGTATTCCATCTGCAACTTCGCCGCCGGGTTCTCGCCCACCTTCACGTTCCTGTTCGTAACCCGCGCACTGCTCGGTATCGGAATGGGAGCGGAATGGCCGGCTGGCGCGGCGTTGGCGATGGAATCCTGGCCGGCGCGCTCGCGCGGGTTCATGTCCGGCGTTTTGCAGGGTTCGTGGGGCCTCGGCTTCGCGTTGTCGGCACTGGCCTATGGGTTCCTGTATGAGCCGCTCGAAGCGTGGCATAAGGGCTACGGTTGGCGCGGCATGCTGATCCTGGGCGTGCTGCCGGCGTTGGCCTGCGTCTGGATACGGATCTACGTGAAGGAACCGGAGGTCTGGGTCGAAAACAAACGCCTCCAGGCCGAGTCGCAGCAGCAGTTCACGATGCCGCTGTTCGCCATCTTCAAGGGCAAATACCTCTACAACACCCTCACCGGCTGTCTGTGGATGGCCATGAATTTCTGCGTCTACTATGCGGTCTGGGCCATGCTCGGGACGTATTTGACCAAAGAATTGGGCTGGACGCCGGCGCAGGTCGCGGTCCCGGTGTTCTGGGGCAACATCATCACCTTCGCCGCGTGCAGCTTCTGGGGCGCGATGTCGGAACGCGTCGGACGGCGCTATGCGCTGATGATCCCCATGGCCATCGCCGCGTTCCTCATTCCACTGTATATCACCCAGACCGATCATACCTTGTTCCTGGTGTACTTCCTGCTGTTCATCGCCTTCTTCGGCGGCAAGGATTCCCTGAACCCAGCCTGGCTGTCGGAACGATTCCCGACCGAGGTACGTGCCACCGCTTCCGGCTTCGTCTACCATCAAGGCGCGGTCTGGGGTGCGGCTGTCGCCCCGATTCTGACCTACCTCGCGGTAGACCAAGGCATGGGCTACGCTAAGCCGATGATGTACAGCTCGATCGGATTTACGCTCATCTACCTGATCGCGGTCTATCTCGGGCCGGAAACCAAGGGCACGGTGATGACCGCCGAGATCGGCGTGCTCAAGGCCGCGGGTGGAGACGACTAGACCATGATCGTTTGAGGTTGCACGCGATCGCGGCGTTCGATCATGGTCTAAGCCTTTGTTTGAGAGGGTGATTCACGCCCGAGGTTGAAGTCAACCTCAGGCGATCACGCTCTAAACCCCAGGGCTGCACGACGACGAAACAGCGGCCGGGACGCAAATCCCGGCCGTTTTTCTATGCGTCCAGAACTGCGGCCGCTTCCCGCACCACAGCCGCCAATGCCCCCTCGGCGAATGGCGACACCAACCCCGCCGACCGAACCAACTCTCCGAAAGGCGCCGATCCGCCGCGGGCGCACAAAGCCGCGTAGGCTTCCATCGCGCCGGCGGGGTCCTGACGGGATCGAACCCAGAATTGCAGTGCGCAGCACTGCGCCAGCGTATAATCGATGTAATAAAACGCCGTCCCATAGATGTGCGGCTTCGCCTGCCAGCGGCCGCCCTTCGCCGGGTAACCCAGATCGCCGTAATCGGTCCACGGCATATAGAGCTTTTCCAGCCGCGCCCACATTGCATGCCGCTCCGACGGGGTCGCCCCGGGGTTGGCGTAGATCTCATGCTGGAAGTGATCGACACAGACACCATACGGCAGGAACGCCAGCGCCCCGATCAGGTGCATGCGCCGAAACCGGTCTGCGGCGTCGGCGCCCACCATCAGGTCCATGTGCGGGTAGGTCAGAAATTCCAGAGCCATGGAGTCGATCTCGGCCGCCTCCATCGTTGGCCAGAGGTAATCGACGTTCGGATGCCCACGGCTTTCCCAATTCTGGAAAGCATGCCCCATCTCGTGGGTGAAAACGCCGATGTCGTGATGGGTGCCGGTAAAGTTGGCGAAAATATACGGCACCCCCTCGGTCGGGAACGACGTGCAGAACCCGCCCCCTGCTTTGCCGGGCCGGTTTAACAAATCGAGGAACCCGCCTTCGTTCATCAGCCGGTAGAAATCGCCCAAAGGACGGCTCATCCGGTCGAACATCGTCTGCGCTTGCGCGGTCAGGAAGTCGGCATTGCCGGCCGGTTTGGGGTTGCCGGCGGGGTCGATCAACGCCTCATCCCAAAAGCGCAGCCGGTCCCAGCCATGTTCGGCGCGGCGCCGTTCCAGCAGCTTCGCCACCAGCGGCACGACGTGTTCCCGCACCTGATCGCGGTAACGGGCGACGTCATCGGGGCCGTAATCCACGCGCCGCAGGCGCTTGTATCCCAGCGGCGTGTAGGTCGCGTAACCCAGCTTCGTCGCCATCCGATGCCGCACCGTCACGAGGCCGGCGTAGAGCGAATCCAGTTCCGCCCCATGCCTCTCGAAGAACGCCCAGCGCCTTTGTTCCGCTTCATGACGAACGGCGCGATCGGGATCCTCGGCGAAGGGCGCGAGGCCGGACAGGTTGACCGACATGCCGCCAATCTCGATCGAAGCACTGGCCAGGAGCGACGTGTAGCGTGCCGACAGGCGGGATTCGTCTTCCAAATCGGCTTTGATCGCGGGATCGAAGGTCGCGATGTCGCAGTCCCACAACCGCACGGCATGCGCGCCCGCAGCCGATTCCAGCCCCGCCCGATCGGGATCGGCCAGCAGGCGGCGCTTGATCGCGATCTCCAGAGCGGTCGCCTCGGGCGCCAGGGCGTCGGCATAGTCGCGGTCGGAGATAGCGGCGGGGTCGGCGGTGTTCTGGGCGAAGCGGAGGTGAACCAGCGCACTCCAGGTCTCGAACCGGCGTCGCGCGACATCCCATTCCGCCAAGGCGGCGGGGCGGTTGCCGGCGTCGAGCAAGGCCTCGATGTCGGCGTGTTCCGCGCTGAGGCTTTCGCGGGTCGGGCGTTCGGCCGCGATGTCGGCGAAGCGCATGGTCATGTGTCGTTTGTTCGCTCGAATCGGATGACGGCGATCAGGGCATCGGCCGATGCGGTCACGCGTTCGGTAAGGCGTACCGTGTCCATTGGTTCGGCGTCACCAAGCTTGCCGCGCAGCACGACGGCGAATACCTCCGGCCCCCATACCAGATCGGCCCCTGTCATCACCTGCATCGTGTGCGAGAACCCGGGATAAGCCGAGATCGCGTTCAGCACCCGGCACGGCCCGCGGACATGGCACGCCATCGGCCCGGTGCCATCGAAGGCCACGGGCTTGTACCGCTCCGTTACTGTTACAGTCCGGCCCGCCGGCAGATCCAGGCTGAAGCCCAGCCCCTCCAGCAACATGATCGTGCGGTCGTGGCCGCGATAATCGGAAAACGGGGCGTCCTGGTCGAGCCAGGCGAAGCCCAGCAGCCAACCTTCCCCGGAAGCGATGTCGGCCTTGCGGCCGGCACCGTTTACCCAGGGCGATTCTGTCAGATCGGCCGCCCGGATCATGGCACTATCGCCGTCAGCACGCCGGCGCTGGCACCGCTGCGTTGCAGGTCCAGCCGCGATTCGTGCAACGCCGCGACGGACGGCCGGTGCGCGATCGAGACCAAAGTAGCGCCCGGCAGGCGTTCCCGTAGCACGCGGTAAAGATCGATCTCGGCCTCCGGATCGAGGCTCGCCGTCGCCTCATCGAGGAAGATCCAGGCGGGCTTGAGCAGCAGCGCGCGGGCCAACGCCACCCGCTGCTTTTCGCCGCCGGACAAGCGCGTCGCCCAGTTCTCCTCGGAGTCGAGCTGACTGGCCAGGGCCGGCAACCCGGCATCGGCCAGCGCCATCGCGAGATCGGCGTCGGAAAAATCCGACGCCAGCCGCGGGTAGGCGATCACATGCCGCAGCGACCCCAGCGGGATATACGGAAGCTGCGGCAGGAAAAACGCGTTATCGGGGACCGCGATATGCCCCTGCCCAAAGGGCCAGATGCCCGCGATAGCCCGGAACAGCGTCGACTTGCCGGTCCCCGACCGCCCGGTCACCACCACCGAATGCCCGGCGGTCAGCGTCAGATCGGCGCCTTCCAGCAGCTTGGTCCCGTTCGGCAGCGTGATCGTCACGTCCGACAGATGCAAGGCACCGTCGGGGGACGGCTCGACGACGAAACCACCGGCGCGCGAAACCCGAGCCTCGACTATGGCGGCGTGGAAGGTCGTAAGGCGCTCGGCGATGGCACGCCATTCCGCGAGCGCCGGGTAGTGGTCGACCAGCCACGACAGCGCGCCTTGCACCCGGGCGAAGGCACCGGCAGTCTGGGTCAGCCCGCCCAGTTGCATCTTTCCCGCGAAATAGCGTGGCGCGGCGACAATCAAGGGGAACACGCTGGCCACCTGATCGTAGCCGGCGGTTAGCGCCGTGAGGCGTTTGACCCGCTGCATGATCGACCACCAATTGTCGGTCAGGGCGGTAAAGCGGAACAGGAAACCGGCCTTCTCCTCGTTTTCCCCCCGATAGAGGGCGACGGCTTCCATGTTTTCCCGGAAGCGCACGAGCGCGTAACGAAAGTCAGCCTCGACCCGCTGTTGGCGGAACCGCAGAGCGATCAGCGGCCGGCCGACGATGTTAGTCAACCAAGTGCCTAACACGGCATAGGCAAGTGCGATCCAGACCATGTAGCCGGGGATCGAAACGCCGTAGATGGTGGTGTCCCCGGATAGCTCCCACAGAATGGCGATAAACGACAAAAACGTTGCGATGTTGGCAATGAAGCTGATGCCGAGAGTGAGGGTGTGTTCGACGAAATCTCGAACATCTTCAGCGATGCGCTGGTCCGGGTTGTCCGTCCCGGCCTGTATTTGATCCTGGCTCATCGAAATACGATAGTAGGCCCGGTCGGCCAGCCATTCGTTCAGGAATTCCTTGGTCATCCAACGGCGCCAGCGGATCTGCAGCCATTGGCTGAGGTAGGTGAAGTAAATCGCCACCACGATGTAGACCACCGCGATTTCGCAGAACCCCGGCATGAACCCGCTCTCGGTGCGACGATACACGAACAGGAGATCGATGAAGGCGTCCCAGTCCTTGGCTTGCAAAGTGTTGAAGAACTCGCGGTTCCAGTAGCTCAGGACGACGGTCATCCGGACGATGCCGAACCGCAGGCCGAGGATGGCGCCCAGCAGCAGCAGGGCCGTCCACCGCTCCTCCGACCGGGTAAAATACGGCTTGGCAAGATACCAGACGCTCCGAAGGAATGGTCCCAGTCCACGCATATCGTATGTCTATCTCGTCAAGGTTGCGTTCAGCGCGGCCAGCCAGGCTTCCACCCGCTTGCGGTTGGCGCCAAAGTCCGAACGACCGTACACGCTGCGCGACCAGACCACCAGGGTGCTCGGTCCCTCGGTGGGGCCCGACACGGATACGGTCACAAGATCGGGAAAATTCAGCGTCGCGGTGCGAGCGACGAAATGGGCCTGGTGCATGGATTGGTAGTCAGCGGCTTGGTAGGTGCGGGCCTGCGCCGCCGCCACCGCCTGGATCGCCGCGTACAGGCGATCGGGCGGGAGCGGGAAGGTGGGAACCACGATATCGGGCACTGGCAGGAATCCGGCCGGCCCGGCCAGCGTCGTGTTGGGGGACGCGGGCCGCACGATGGCCGCCATGTCCATGGGCGGCGGCGTGGGCAGCCCGCTGGCACCCATGGCGCCGCACGCGGGGAAAATCGCACTCATCAGCCAGGGAAGCAGAGCCATACAAGAGGACATGGGCCGGATCGCACGCCGCCGCAACACTTTCGTGCCGACGTTAACCTTTTGTTAACGTTCCTGTGTTTGACTACCCGTCATGACCGATCCCGACAAACCCACCCACTGCCAGCTGGAGCACCGCATGTTCGCGGTCTTCCAGCAACCTTTGTTCCGCCGCACCGATGCCGATGCCACCCCGGTGATGGTGGTGCGCATGGGCGACAAGGAGGCCGTCATGCCGCTGCGCGCTATCCAGCGGGAACTCGGCATCGCGGACGATTCGGCCGACGGGCGGATGCTGGCGCTGATCGCCGACGCGCTCGATTTCGTGCCGGCTCTGCGGCTGGGGGATCCGCTGCCGCGGGAAGTTCTGACCGGGGACGCCAGTTGGGAACCCGGCCCTCAGCACGTGCAGCGCGCGCTGACCCGGCTGCGGCTGCAAATGGTCGCCTGGCTCCATGGACCCGCGGGCGAGGAAACCATCGTCATCGACAACGATGCCCTCGCGCACGCGGATGATGACCCGGTGCTCCGCCAGCAAATCCAGGAGGCATTCCAGCGTGCCGCCGAGGCCCTCGGCCTGACAACGAAAGAAGCCGTGATCGCGCAACTGGAATCGCTGGCTGGCGAGTTGGCCTATATCGAGACCCTGCGCGACCGCCTGCTGGAGGGTGTGCGGGCCGTGAGCCAGCGGATCGAGCGGTTGGTGCGCGCATCCCACCCCGACGCGGGTCAGCGGAGCCTGCTGGAACGGCTGCGCTACCTCAGCAATGAAGCATTCAAGCAACTAAACCACCGCTTCGAGCAACAGGACGCCCAAACCGGGGAGGTTATGGCGATGCTACGCCATCTGGACAGCCATCGCGGCTTCATCCGCTCCAACCGCGACTGGCTCTATCGCTGCCACATGGCCTGGGAGAGCACGCTGGCTGCCTGGGAGGCAGAGCAAAAATCACCGTCGAGCGATATCCGCCCGTTGCTGGTCCGCACGTATCAGTTTCTCGCCCCACGGTTCATGCCGGTGACCGAGTGGCTGAAGACGAACAAGCCGGTGAAGAAAACGGATATCGGGGTGCGGATGACGTGGTGAGTACCGGATAACATTCTCCCTCCCCCCAACCCCCAACTCAAGGGGAGGAGGGGGGAGTTTTCCTTCTTCAAGCTACACCTTGTAGCCGATCACGAATTTGTCCGGCAGCGGCTTGCCCTCGAAGCTCAGCGGCGAAATCACCTTCAGATCGTCGCGCAGCAGCACCTGGCGGACGATCTCCGGAATGATCACGGCGCCAACGTAGCGGCCCATGCATTCGTGCAGCCCGTAGCCGAAGTGGAACGTATTCGTGAGTTGCGGGCGCGTCGGATCGAACGTGCCGGGGTTGGGGAACCGGACGGGATCGTGCATCGCCGCCAAAATCAGCGGCAACACCGCCGTGTCGGCCGGAATCTCCTGCTGCCACGGCCGCCCGGCACCCAAGGTGTAGGGCGCGTTCGACACCCGGAACAGATACGGCGATAGCGGGTCGAACCGGCAAGCCTCCCACACGTACCCATCGAACGTCGTGGGATCGTCGTACGTCGCCGCCACCTTGGCGGAGGCCAGCATGTCCGGGCGCGCCATCAACTGCGCCAGAGCCTGCGCCGTTGCCTGGGACGCGGTTTCGACCGTGCCGATCAGCAGCCCGCCGATGTTCAGGCCCTTCCATTTAATGCCGAACTGATCGGGCGTCTGAAGATGGCTTCGAACCATCCGGTTCACGACATTGTCGTCCATCATCGGGATCGGCAACTGGGCCTGCGCCAGCCGCTTGACCAGCAGGATGGCGATGAATTCCACCAGCTCCTGCTTAGTACGATTGACGTTGTCGTCCACCATTTTACGGTCGGCAACGATGTCCCAGGGGTGGTTGTGGAAGGCGGAGTATTGGTTCCAGTACGACCATTCCGCCAATTTACCGGGTTCGGCGCCCTGCAGTCCCATATATTCCTCGACCACCCGGATCGGGACGTGGCGGGTCAGGCCGGGCACGGCATCGATCACCCCCTTCGCGGCATCGAGCGCGTCATTCGTCTCCTTCGCCACCAGCGCCCGAATGCGTGGAATGTCCGCCCGATCCAGGAACGCCGAGGTCGCCGACTTGTCCCGAAAATGCATCGGGGTGTCGTCTTGCGACATGAGATACGGGTCCATTTTCGCGTGGTACGGTTCGTTGGTGAAGACCTGGTGGACCCGCAAAACCTCGATTACGTCGTTGAAGTCGGCGACGAACGTGCAGACCGAAGTCTTCAGGATCGGGCGCTTTTCCCGCAGTTCGTTGACAAATGGCAAAGCCTCGGTGTCGAGCCATCCACGCGCCAAGGCGAACTGATCGGCTTCTTGTGTGGCGTCGAAGCGTTCTAGATATGTCATGACTGTCTCCGCGACGTTTTCGGTGCGACGGTGATTAGCACGCTACCAGTAACGGGGCCATGTTAACCGGATCACGTTCACGCAATCAAAATCCCGCGCCAGGCTCCGCCAGATACGCTTCTTCTGCCGAGGTATTGGGGCGACCGAGCACCGCATTGCGATGCGGGAACCGGCCAAAGCGGGCGATCGCGTCGCGGTGCCGGGCGGCATAGTCCACCGTCTGGTCGCCCAACGCGGCGCGGATCGTCTCGAACAGTGCGACGGATCGGTCCTGGTCCGCCAGATCCTCGGAATGCTCGAATGGTAAATAGACGAACATCCGTTGCACGGGCGTCAGCGCCCGGTCGAGACCGCGCGCGATGGCGGCCGAGGAAATGGCCCGTGCCTTTGGATCGGCGGCAAACGCCTCGGGCGATCCACGGTGCAGGTTGCGGGACAGTTGGTCCAGCAGGATCAGCAGCGCCAAAACGCCCTCGGCCGTGGCGGCCCAAAAATCGAGCTCGCCGCGTTTGGCCGCTTCATGCGCACCGGTGAACGCCACGCATCCGGCGTCGAACGCGTCGTCCTTCTGAAACCACACGGCGCGGCGTTCGTTCGGCTCGCCCGCGAACCAGAAATCCAGAATTTCCGCCGGTTGGGTCATGCCAAAGCCTTGTCCAATATCCGAACCGAATGCACGGCCTCCCTCCCGCCAAGGTCGCGGATTTGGTGCCGGCAGGACGTGCCATCGGCGACGATCATGTCGTCAGCCCCGGCAGCGCGCACCGCCGGCAGCAGCCCGGCCTCGGCCATGTCCCGCGATGTCTGTTGCGTTTCCGCCTGATATCCGAACGATCCGGCCATGCCGCAGCACGAGGAAGCAACCGGCTTGGCGGTCAGCCCCGGGATCATGCGCAACGCGGCGATGGCGTCGGGGAAGGCGCCGAAACTCTTCTGGTGGCAGTGGCCATGCACGTGCGCGGTGACATTCATTTCCTTAAACGCCATTTCCGGCTTCTCGCGCGCCAGGAACTCGCTGAGCAGCATTGCCCGCCCCGCCAGATTGTCGGCCTCGGCGCCCGGCAACAGCGATTTGAATTCGTCACGCAACGTCATCAGGCATGACGGTTCCAGCCCGATCACCGGCAAATCGCCTGCCAGGCGCTGCATGGTGCGGCGGGCCTCGGTGCGCGCCTTGTCGACCATCCCGGCCGCCAGGAACGTGCGTCCGCAGCACAGCGGCCGCCCCTTGGTTTCCGGCACCGTTGCGCGATACCCGGCGGCACGCAGCACGCGAACCGCGGCTCGCAGGTTCTCCGGCTCGAAATATCGGTTGAACGTGTCCGCCAGCAGCAGCACGTCGCCGCGCGGGGCGGGGGCGGCGTTATTGGCCTCATAATCGCGGAACGAATCGCTGCTCCATTCCGGCAGCGCTCGGCTGGCAGCGAAACCGAACAGGCGCTCTCCCATCCGGCGCAGCATCCCGGATTTGTTGCGCAGATTGGCGATCCCGGACAACAGGCTGGCGAAAGGGGCGTAACGCGGCAGTTCCGCGACCAACGACTCCCGCCATTTCACGCCGTGCTTGTCGGCACGCGCGGCCTGCACCTCGATCTTCATCTTGGCCATATCGACGCCGGTCGGGCATTCGCGTTTGCACGCCTTGCACGACACGCACAACGCCATGGTGTCGGCCAGCGCATCGGACGCCATCGCATCCGCGCCCAACTGCCCGGTCAGGGCCAACCGCAACGTATTCGCCCGACCGCGCGTCAGATGCTTTTCGTCGCGCGTCACCCGATAACTCGGGCACATCGAATTCGCATCGAATGCCCGGCAAGTACCGTTATTGTTGCACATCTCGACGGCGCCGAGCATCCCGCCCAATGGCCCTGGATGTTCCGACCAGTCGAGCTTGGGGGTGAAACCGGGTGCCGGGGCGTATCCGGGTCCGTAACGGAACAAGGTGCGATCGTCCATCGCCGGGGGACGCACGATCCGGTTGGGATTCAACATCGCGGTGGGATCGAACGCGTCTTTCACCGTTTCGAACGCGCGCACGATGCGTTCGCCGAACATCTGCGTGTGGAACTCGCTGCGCACCAGGCCGTCGCCATGCTCCCCGCTGTGCGAACCCTTGTACTCGCGGACCAGCGCGAACGTCTCTTCCGCGATGGACCGCATCGTGGCGACGTCGGTGGGGTCCTTCATATTCAGAACCGGCCGCACATGCAGGCAGCCGACCGAGGCATGCGCATACCATGTTCCCCTCGACCCATGCCGTACGAACACGCCATTGAGCCGTTCCGTATAATCCGCGAGATCGTCCAGATCGACGGCGCAATCTTCGATGAACGACACCGGTTTGCCATCGCCCTTCATCGACATCATGATGTTCAGCCCGGCTTCCCGCACCGATGCGATATCGGCCTGAAACGACGGATCCACGGCCCGCACCACATTGGGGGAGCCAAGCGAACCCATCAGCTCCTCCAGCTGGTCCAGTTTCCGCATCAACGGGCCGTCCTCGTGCCCGTGAAACTCCACGATCAGCAACGAGTCCGGCTCCCCGATCAGGCACTGGTCGATGGTCTTGCGGAACATGACGATGCCGCGGGCGAGGTCGATCATGTTCCGGTCGACAAGCTCCACCGCTTCGGGGTCCAGTTGCACGATATGCCGCGCGGCCTCCATCGCCAGGCGGAACGTCGCGAACTGGCAGATGCCCAGCACTTTGCGCGGCTTGACCGGGTGTAGCATGACCTCGATAGCGGCGGAAAAAGCCAAAGTGCCCTCCGACCCCACGAGCAACCGAGCGAGATTTTCCCGCCCGGCGGCACGTTCGGCGGGGGTCAGCGCGTCGATGTTGTAGCCACCGACGCGACGGAGCTGCCTGGGAAAGCGCGCGGCGATCTCGTCGGCTTCCGTGGCGCCGAGAACCCGCAGCCGCTGGATCAAATCCACGATCCGCGCCGGCGTATCGGCGCCCAGATTGTCGGGGATGGCTCCGAAACGATGCCGCGTGCCGTCGGCCAGAATCGCATCGATCGCACTGACATTATCTGCCATCAGCCCGTAGCGAATGGATTTCGATCCGCAGGAATTGTTGCCCGCCATGCCGCCGATGGTGCAGCGCGCATGGGTGGACGGATCGACCGCGAAAAATAATTTGTCTCGCGCGAGTTCCCGGTTGAGCAGGCCTAACGCCATACCAGGTTGGACCCAGGCGCGGCGGTTGGCGGCATCCACGCTCAACACGTTCCGCAGATGCTTCGAACAATCGATCACCAGCGCGCGGTTGACCGTCTGCCCGCACTGGCTGGTGCCGCCGCCGCGCGGCAGGACCGGGATGCCTTCTTCCCGAGCGATGGCCAGTGCCGCGGCGACGTCGTCGATGGTCTCGGGGACGATCACGCCCAGAGGCTCCATCTGGTAGATCGATGCGTCCGTTGAATACCGCCCCCGACTGGCGCGGTCGAACAGCACTTCGCCCTTGATATTCCGTGCCAATTTCAGCGCCAGGTTGGAATCGCCAGGGAGAGTTGTGGTGGGGTGGGATGCGCTCATACGCAGATTGTGGCGCGGTCGGCCGGAGTACGCCAGAGTGCGGTGTCCCCCAGCTCGGAGCCGCCCCATGCCGCATGTCGCCGGCCGTCATTTCCTGCAAATCCCCGGCCCCATCAATGTGCCGGACCGCGTGCTGGAGGTCGTTAGCCGCGCTGAGACGGTGTTTGCGGGCTGGTCCGCCATCCGCACCACCCCCAACGCGGCAGAGTTCTTGACTACGCTGCTGCGCAACCGCCAATGGGGCCGCGCATAAGCAGCAAAGGGAGCAATCGCAATGATCGAAGTCTGGACCTGGCCGACCCCGAACGGCCACAAGATACATATCGCGTTGGAGGAACTCGGCCTCCCCTACAAAGTCATTCCGATTAACATCGGCAAGGGCGATCAGTTCAAGCCGGAGTTCCTGGCGATCACGCCCAACCACCGCATTCCGGCAATCGTCGATCCGGATGGGCCAGGCGGCAAGCCGTTCACGCTGTTCGAGTCCGCGGCGATCATGATGTACCTGTCGGAAAAATGCGGCGGTGCGCTGATCCCGAAAGACCCGGTAGGGAAATACCGCTGCCTGGAATGGATGATGTTCCAAATGGGCGGCGTCGGGCCGATGTTCGGGCAATATAATCATTTCGCATCCTACGCGGTGGAGAAAATCCCCTACGCCATCGAGCGCTATTCCAACGAGGTAATCCGCCTGCACCGCGTGCTGGACAAGCGCCTGAGCGAGACTGAATGGCTGGCCGGCACCGAATACTCGATGGCCGACATCATTACGTTCCCGTGGATCCGCAATCCCGACCGGCGCAACATCGATCTTTCCACCTATCCGAATGTGAAACGCTGGCACGACGCGATGGCCGCGCGCCCGGCGGTGCAACGTGGGGTGCAGGTGCTGGCGGAGAACCAGCGTAAGGGCCAGATCACCGACGCCGAACGGGAGAACTACTTCGGCAAGACGCAGTTCTCCGCTCGGTAAATCGAAGCGTTACCCCGCCGCGTAAACCCCCCGCCCGAACAGCTTGTCCAGCACCGGCGCTTCGGCCTTGTCGACCTGCGTCGTCGCCGCGCGAACCTCGGCCACCTTCACCAGAGCCGCCTGGACGGCGGGCCGAGCATCGATCTCGGCGACCCAACGGGCCACGTTTGGGAATTTCGCCATCGCCTCCGCGCCCATCAACGCCGGGATGATGCGCAGCCAAGGATGGGTGGCGATGTCGGCGACGCTGTATGCGCTGCCGGCGAGGTAAGCGTTCTTGGCCAGCCGGTGGTCGATGACCTCCGTCACGCGGGTCGCCTGGGTGATGTAGCGGCTTTTGGAATAATCGTTGCCGGCCGGCGCGTAACGGATGTAGTGCACCATCTGGCCGAACATCGGGCCGACGGTGGACATCTGGGTCATCAGCCACTGGATGGCGTCGAACCTGGCGGCGGGATCGGCTGGCAACAGCTTGCCGGTTTTTTCTGCCAGGTACAGCAGGATCGCGCCGGACTCGAAGCAAGTGTAGGGCTTGCCGCCCGGCCCGTCGGAATCGACGATGACGGGCACCTTGGCGTTCGGGTTCAGCGCGAGGAAATCGGCGTCGAACTGCTTGCCGGTGAACACATCGACGGGCGCGACCTTATACGCCAGGCCGAGTTCTTCCAGCCCGATGTAGATCTTGACGACGTTGGGGCTGCCCATGCCGTAGAGTGCGATCATTGGACTCATCCTTCCGTTTATCGTGTTTTCGGCATCTCGAAGTCCGCGCCGCGCTCGACGAACCGGAACATGGTCGAGATGTCGTCGTTCGCCGAACCCGCCATAATGGCGTGGTGGATCATCATCTGCGCGGTCCGGCAGAGCCACATGGGAACGCCGAGCTCCTCGCCCTGCTCCACCGCAAGGTCCATGTCCTTCTTAAGGATTTGCATGGTGGCGCCGAAGTTAAAATCCCGCGTCAGGACGGCCTGCGGTAGCATCTTCTTCAGCGTGCCGTTGTCGCCGGTACCCACGGAAATTGCCTTTAACAGCACCTCCGGGTTCACCCCGCCCTTGGCGCCCATCACGAAAGCCTCCGATGACGCGACCAACGAAACGATGAACAAAGCGTTGTTGGTCAGCTTCAGCACCTGCGCCGCGCCCGGCTTATCCCCGGCGACGGTGACCGTCGGCCCCCACAGCGACAGCAGAGGCATCATTTTTTCCACGGTCGCGGGATCGCCGGACACCATGACCGACAGGGTGCCCGCCGCCGCGCCGGAGGGTCCGCCGGAAATGGGGCAATCGACGATCGTGACACCGCGCGGGGTCATCGCGGCCTCCACCTCGCGGAGAAATTTCTGACCGACGGTGCAGGTGTTCACCAGGATTTTCATCCGGCTGCCCTGCAGCAACCCGTGCTCCCCGAAAACCACGCTGCGGAAGGCGGCCAGCGTCGGCAGGGACACGAACACGACCTCGCACTGGTCGGCCATCTCCTGCGGCGTGCTGGCCTGCCGCGCCTGCCGGTCCAGCAGCGGTCGCATCGCCGCTTGGTTCACGTCCAGAACGGTCAACCGGTGCCCCGCATCCACTAGCTTGGTCGCCATTGGCTGCCCCATCGACCCCACGCCCAAATACCCAGCTTCCATCGCTCGTTCCTCCAACGCTCGGCGCTACAATCGGCCAGGGGACGGGCATGCGACAATAGGTCTTGTTTTAACGCGCCCATCCCCACATGACACACGCCCTAATAAGCAAACGAGACACCATGACCCACGACCTTTTTGCCCGCATGCGGGAGCAGGTACTGATCGCCCTGCGCGCCATCGTCCCCGATCTGCCGGACGACATCGCTGCGCGCGTGGAGGTCACGCCGAACCGCGACCCCGCGCACGGCGATATGGCAACCAACGCGGCGATGGTGTCCGCCAAAGCCGCCCGCCAGGCGCCCGCCAAGATCGCCGCCGGTCTTGTAACCTATCTGGGGGAAGCGCCGGACGTCGCCGAGGCCTCCGCCGCCGGGCCGGGTTTCGTCAATATCACGCTGGATCCTTCCGCCTATCGCGCGCTGATCCCGGTCATCTTAAGGACCGGCGAACACTACGGGAACTCCACGACCGGCGCCGGCATCAAGGTCAACGTCGAATACGTGTCCGCCAACCCGACCGGCCCAATGCATATCGGTCATTGCCGTGGCGCCGTCGTGGGCGACGCGTTGGCGAACCTGCTGGCCAAGGCCGGGTTCGAGGTCACGAAAGAATACTACATCAACGACGCCGGCAATCAGGTGACCGCGCTCGCCTGGGCCGCCTATTGGCGCTATTTGCAAGCCATCGGCACGCCTCTGTCGGAAGAAGAATTCTCCGACGAAATCCCGGGCGGGCTGCAGTACCGCGGCGAATACTTGATCCCGGTTGGAAATGCACTGGCCGCGAACCACGGCACGTCGCTGGCGACCAACGAACTGGGCGTCGCCGCGCCGGACATCTGGATCGAACTGGTGCGCTCCACCACCATCGACATGATGATGACGGAAATCCACACCGACCTCGCGCAACTCGGCGTCCAACAGCAGATTTTCAGCTCCGAGCGCGCGCTGGTCGCCTCTGGTGCCGCCGATACGACCATCGACCGGCTCGCAGCCGACGGCCTGATCTACGAAGGCGTGCTGGAACCGCCAAAGGGCAAAACCCCCGACGACTGGGAGCCTCGGCCGCAGACGCTGTTCCGCTCGACCCAGTTCGGCGACGACGTGGACCGGCCACTGCGCAAGTCCGACGGCAGCAACACCTATTTCGCCAACGACATCGCCTACCACGCCGACAAGCTGGATCGCGGCTACGACATCCTGATCGACGTCCTCGGCGCCGATCACGGCGGCTACGTCCCCCGCATGCGCGCCGCGGTGAAGGCGCTGTCCGGCGGCACCAAGAAGTTCGAGGCCGTGCTGTGTCAGATCGTGCATATCCTGCGCGGCGGGGTGCCGGTCCGCATGTCCAAGCGCGCCGGCACCTACGTGACCCTGTCCGACCTGCTGGACGAGGTCGGCAAGGACGCGGTGCGCTTCACCATGCTGACCCGTAATGCCGACGCGCAGATGGAGTTCGACCTGGACAAAGTCCTGGCGACGACCCGCGAGAACCCAGTGTTCTATGTGCAATATGCGCATGCGCGGATTCGGTCCGTTCTTCGCGCCGCCGCTGAAATTTTGACACCAGAGTCGATTACTGAAACAGCACTCGCGGACGCCGATCTCGAAAGCCTGCAAGCCGAACCGGAACTGGCGCTGATGCGGCGCCTAAGCGCCTGGCCGCGCACCGCCGAAGGGGCCGCTTTGGCAAGGGAGCCGCACCGAATAGCGTTTTTTCTCTATGACTTGGCGTCCGACTTTCATATGCTGTGGAACCGTGGTAAAGACGATGCGACCCTCCGATTCCTGCAAAAGGATCGCCCGGCAGAAACATTGGCCCGCCTTGCCTTGATCGCGGCCACGGCTGTGACGATCCGGTCCGGACTCGCGGTCATGGGTGTGACGCCCGTGGAAGAAATGCGCTGACATCCCGGTTTGCCCCGGGGTTTCTAGCCCCCAATGGGACAGACAACGGAAAGATCAGACACGTGTCAGACGAAATCTCGATCCCGCCGCCCGGCTATTACAACCAACGCCACCGCATGTCGGCGGCGCCTGCAAGTCCTTTCACCACGGCCCGCATCGCTTTGGCGATCCTGGCGGTGGGGGGTGTCGCGGCCATCGCGGCGTCGGTCGCCCATTTCCGGCATGGCCCGGTTCCTGTGATCGAGGCTGAGGCCAGGCCGGTTCGGGAGAAACCAAAGAACCCCGGCGGCATGCAGATCGCCGGGGCTAACAGCGATATAATGCCCGCCGGAAACGACGCCGACGGCAGCGGTCTGGCACCTGCCCCCGAAGCCCCCAATCCGCAGGCGCTCCACGCCCAGGCGCCGTTGCCCGCCCCCGCGCCGGCCGCGGTTGCACCAACCACGGCCCCCGTAGCGGCTGCACCGCCATTGGTCACGCCGAAGCCCAAACCGCCCGTCGTGGCCACCGCGACGCCGCTTCCGGCCCATCCCGCGATACATGGCAAGGCCGTCATCCAACTCGCGGCGCTGGAAACCGAAGCGGCGGCGCGCACCGAATGGCAGTCGCTACAAAAGCGCCTGCCCGAGGTATTCGCCGGTCATGAACCGTCGATCGGCAAAACCGAACGGGCGGGCAAGACATTCTGGCGCTTACGTGCGACCGGATTTGGCGACGTCGAGCAGGCCAAGGCCGCCTGCGTAAAAGTCCGCGCAAAAGGCGGCGCTTGCTCCGTGGCGGATTTCTGAGCGGGTCCTTCCGCACGTGAAAGCCGCGATTGTCGGGATCGCCGGACCGACCTTGTCGGCGGAGGAGAAAACCCTGTTCCGCGCTTTCCCGCCGGCGGGGATCATCCTGTTTCGCCGCAACATCGCCAATCCTGTCCAACTTTCCCTGCTAATGGCCGACCTCCGTCGGGTCCTGCCGAAAAACGCCGTATTCATGGTGGATCAGGAGGGTGGACGTGTCGCCCGTCTCCGCCCGCCGCACTGGCGCGATCACCCGCCGGCTCGGACCCTCGGTCACCTGTTCGACCGCACCCCCCGCGCGGCGTTGCGGGCCGCATGGCTGACTGGGGCGTTGCTCGGGTCCGATTGTCTGCAAGCCGGGTTCACCGCGACCACCGCGCCGGTCCTGGACCTGTCCATCCCCGGCGCCCACGACGTGATCGGCGACCGCGCTTTGGCCGAGGACCCCAACATCATCGCCCGCCTGGCCCGTGCGGTCGCCGCCGGTATCGCCGGAGCCGGCGTGCAGCCCGTGGGAAAACACGCCCCCGGCCACGGCCGAGCCCGCGTCGATAGCCACCTGGCGTTGCCGCGCGTGGAAGCAAACGAGCTGGACGCCGACATCCTGCCTTTCGCGCGCAATGCCGATCTGCCCTGGATGATGACCGCCCATATCGTATATCCCGCGTTCGACCCCATATTGCCGGCTACACTGTCGGCGCGGGTCATCGGTGGGATCGTCCGTGGGCGGATAGGCTTTAAAGGGGTTCTGGTGACCGACGATCTTGCGATGAAGGCACTGTCCGGGGAACCGGTCGATCTGGCCCTGCGGGCGCTCGATGCCGGCTGCGACATCGCGCTGTATTGCAGCGGCGAATTGGCGCCCACCCAAGCGCTGCTGAAGGCAAGCCCCGCGGTGTCCGAGGCCACGTCGATCCGGCTTGAGACAGCCCGAGCCTGGGCGGCCCGCCGGCGTTTGTCTTTCGACCCTGCGGTCTTGGCGGCGGAACGCGATCGGTTGTGCGCATGAGCTGGTTTATGGAACTGGCGCTGGCGATCGTGCCCGCCGTGCTGGCGATCACCTTGCACGAGGCCGCGCATGGCTACGCCGCTTTGGCCCTGGGCGACACCACCGCCAAGGACGCAGGCCGCCTGTCGCTGAACCCGCTGCGGCACGTGGACCGAATGGGCACCCTGATCGTTCCGGGCTTCCTGCTGGTGACGCAACTACTGCTGCCGCCGCACCGGGTGTCGTTCATGTTCGGTTGGGCCAAACCGGTGCCGATCGGGGCGTGGCGGTTCAAGGACCCGAGGCGCGGCATGGCGATCGTCGCCGTCGCCGGGCCGGCGATGAATTTCTTCCTCGCCTGGCTCGGGGCGCTGGCCGTGCAGCAGGTGACCAACGAGATCGCCGTGCAGTTTCTGTTTTACTTCATCCTGACCAACCTCGTGCTGGGGCTGTTCAATTTGCTGCCGATTCCGCCGCTCGATGGCGGCCGCGTGGTCGTTGGCCTGCTGCCGCTGGAACTCGCGCGCGTCTGGGCGCAGCTCGAACGCTACGGCATCCTGATCGTGCTCGGCCTGGTGTTCCTGCTGCCGCGGCTCACCGACTACGACCCGGTGGGGGATGCGCTGAACACCGTGCTGCCCTGGGCGTTCAAGACCATCTTCATGCTGGCCGGCCACGACCTGCATGGCGCCCGATACTTCTGACCCCACGCCGCCTCGTGACAGCCTTGTCCTGAGGCTGGACGGGTTCGAAGGGCCTCTGGATCTGCTTCTCGACCTCGCGCGCGCGCAAAAGGTCGATCTGGCGAAGATCTCCATTCTGTCACTGGTGGAACAGTTCCTCGCGGTGATCGAGGGCGCGCGCCGCGTGCGCCTGGAATTGGCGGCCGACTGGCTGGTGATGGCGGCGTGGCTCACCTGGCTGAAATCCCGCCTGCTGCTACCGGCCGACCAGCAGGAAATGGAAGACGGTGCGGTTGCCGCCGAGGCGCTGGCCAACCGCCTCCGCATGCTCGCCGAAGTGCGGCTGCTCGCCGTCTGGCTGGGCACCCGCCCCACCCTCGGGCAGGACGTGTTCGCCCGCGGCATGCCGGAGGATCACACCGAAATCGACCGATCCCGGCTGACTTTGGATCTGGCATCGCTGATCGCTTCTTACCTGCGGTCGGCCAAACGCAGTGCGCGGGACCGGTATTACAGCCCCCGCGCATTGACTCTCTGGACGGTCCAGGACGCTTTGCGGCGGCTGGGCGCGATGCTCGGCAGCGTACCGGATTGGGCCGCGCTGGAGGCATTCTTGCCGGACCATCTAACCAACGCCGAAGAACGCCGAGCAGCTCTGGCGAGCACGTTCATGGCGGGGTTGGAATTGGTGCGCGACGGGATGGTGCGGATGCGCCAGGACGAGGCCTTCGGACCGATCGAGCTGCGCGGGCGGCGGGAGAGCGAAGATGAGTGACACCGAAGACGACTGGGTGCGCCTGGCGGAAGCCATGATCTTCGCCTCCGCCAGCCCGGTGTCCCGCCGAGCGCTGGGCCAGTTGCTGCCGGACGAGGCAGATACGGATGCGGTCGTGGCCGCATTGGGGGCCCGTTACGAGGGCCGCGGGGTCGAGCTGGTCGAAGCCGGCGGCGGCCTGCAATTCCGCACCGCCCCCGACATTGCCCCCCGGCTGCGACGGGTGATCCAACTGTCCCGCCGCCTGCCCCGCGTCGCGATGGAGACCCTGGCGATCGTCGCCTACCACCAGCCCCTATCCCGCTCGGAGATCGAACACATCCGTGGCACCGCCCTTTCGCAACAGACGCTGGAGGCGCTGCTGGAAGCCGGTCTGATCGAACCGAAGGGACGGCGGGAAACCCCCGGCCGCCCGGCGACCTGGGGCACGACGGCGCAATTCCTAACCCAGTTTGGTTTGAAAGACCTGCGGGAGCTGCCGCCGCCCGAGGATTTGTTGCTGGAGCCGCCGAAGGGTGGGGAGGAATGATTCCTTTGCATCCGCAGCTTGGCGTCCTATTTTTGGCGATATGAACGCTGTCACCCTCTCTCCGGATCTGGAACGATTCGCGGCCGACGCGGTTTCGTCAGGCCGAAATCAGGATATGTTGGCGGTCGTGGAGGCGGGCGTCAGCCTGTTGCGGCGCACCGAGGCGGCTCGGGGTGCATTGTTGGCCTCGGTTCTGGAAGCGCAGAACGAAAGCGATCGCGAGTTCTATCTGACCGCTGAGGATTCGACCGCCGTCGTCGAGGCCCGCCTCTCGCCGAGGACGCAGCGGCTCGGGTGACCGGCCTTCGGCAATTCGCACGACAGGCCGCGCGCGATGTCGCGGACGCGGCCGAGTGGTTCGCGGAAGGTGCTGGCGGGTCGCCATTGGCACGCCGGTTACCCTGCAGGCGCGGAACTGCGGCGAGGTTCCGGTAGTGGGTCAGTTTGATTTTCGGCCTTGATTGTTTTCCCACTCCTCCAACACTTCCACCATATCGGCCAGTTCCCAGAGTTTCGCCGTTACGCCAGCCGCCATAGCCGGGGTGCAACGCAAGGTCTGGTGAATGCGGACGAAATTGTAGTGCATGAGGTGGATGGCAACCGAGTGCGCATGGTTCTCCGCTTTCTTGCTGAAAGCGTTCGTCAGGCGGGTGAACCGCCGGTTGCCCATCCGGGTTGTCAGGTTCGCCCGTTCCACATAGCTGGTGGACACATGCGCCGGATCGGGCCGGCCTTCCACCCGGCGTAGTTCAATGCCGGTGCATTCCCCAGGGGAGTAGCGGCCGAGCGATCCGACCGGTTCGCCGTAGTGCTTAATGAGCATCGCAAAATCGATATCGGCGCCAAAGGCGTCTTCGACCGCTTCCAGGTATGGCTTGTGACCATCGCTGGTCAATTGCACGCGGACAGCCAGCCGGCCCGCCAGATCGCCGATAAACGCCTTCGCCGCATCGCCGTCGCGGCTCCCAACAAAGAAGCTCGGGATCAGCTTCGTATCCGCGTCAATCGCCATCCAGGTCCAGCAATCCCCCGCGCCTTCCGGCGCCGCTTTCGCCCTCTCGACGTTCTTCGCCTTGGTGTAGACAAACGCCCAAATTTCATCGACCTGTAGCCGCTTGCAGGTCAGATTCCGCATGGTCCGGTCCTGGTAGTCCGAAAACGCTTCCCCGGCGTCTTCCAGCAATTTGACGATGGTGTTTTTGCTGGCACCGGTCACGCGGCTAATTGCACGCATCGACATGCCTTCGACCATTAGGCCGAGGATTTGGGCACGGGCATCGCGGGAGAGCTTGTTCATAAGGGGGATAATCGCACGCCACGCGGAATCCGCCAAGCATAATAGGTCGATTTGAAGAATTTTTCAATTCACCATTGCTAGCCTGAATCAGCGGGTTATAAGGAGGTATGGAGATCGTCTTTGAAGACGCGACGCTTGCCCTGATTGAAGCCGACGCGGCCGGAGAGACGAAGCTTCCGGTGGCTGTCATCAAGGCTGCGCGCCGTAAGCTGACCGTGATGAGGGCCGCAATCGACGACCGATCACTACGCAACTGGAAAAGCCTACATTACGAGAAACTGAAAGGAGATCGTGAAGGTCAGCGTTCCATAAGACTGAATGACCAATACCGGTTGGTATTTGTCCTCAGTGAGGGGGAGCCGCTGACGGCAACGATTTTGGCAATCGAGGACTATCACAGATGACCAACCGAACCACGATGCCGGTAGACCACCCTGGCACCTTTATCGCTGAGGAGCTGGACGCTCGTGGTTGGCTGCAGGCGGACCTTGCCTACATCCTGGGGATGGACCCAGGGCATCTTAATAAGATCATCGCCGGTAAGGCTGACATAAACCCGGACATTGCCGTATCGTTCGGTGATGCTTTCGATATGTCCCCTGAGTTCTTCATGAATTTGCAAAAGCTCTATGATTTGAACCGGGCCAAAAAGGCGGACCCTGGAGTCCGCACCCGTGCGTTATGGCTATCAGTTTTTCCCGTGCGGGAAATGATAAAGAGAAAATGGATTGAGGATGCCGAGCCGGCGCTTTTGGATTTACAGATGATGCGGTTTTTTGAGAAAAACCGGATATCTGACATACCGTTCGTCGGCGATGCTCCTGTGGTAGCGTACGCTGCGAAGAAGTCATCTGACTATGATTCCACAACGCCGAATCAGTATGTTTGGCTAACGCGAGTGCGTAAGATCGGGGAACAAATGGATGCGCCCCCGTATTCCGAAAAAGCTCTCCGCGACAGCTTAAGGGACATCCGCGCGCATATGATGTTGCGTGAGGATTTCGGACGTATACCGCTTATCTTGAACCGCTGCGGCGTCCGATTTGTGCTTGTCGAGCATCTGCCGGGATCAAAAATAGACGGTGTATGTCTCTGGATTGATGGACAGCCGGTGATTGGCCTAACGCTTCGCCTAGACCGTGCCGATAACCTCTGCTTTGTCCTTCGACATGAGATTGAGCATGTCCTCAACCGCGACGGGATGGAAGAATCCTTTGCCCCGGTGGACGAATTTGACCCGGACGGACCTAGCGATACCAGAGAATGCGAAAAGCTGGCCAACGAAGCAGCAGCGGAATTCTGTGTCCCGCAACGCCTCCTAGACTCATTCATCCTACGCAAGAGTCCGTTTATCTCGGAGAAGGATGTGGCTGCTTTTGCAGCGCGAGTTGAGATCAACATCGCCGTGGTTATCGGCCAAATACAAAGAAAGACACAACGATATACCTTTCTGAGAAAATACCAGACTAGCGTTCGGGACTGCTTCTCAGGGTGGCGATATACGGATGGGTGGGGGCGGCATATTCCAACTGGGTTGTGAGGTGTGGCGTGGCTGATTACGGCGAACAGGTGAACAATCTCTGGGATCAATGGATAAAGGATACCGGACAAGCGTCCGGCGATCCTGGGGAATTCATTGAGTGGGCTGTGGCAAGAAGGCTGCTTGCGTTAGGTCCCCAGGACGTGAAGCAGTTATTGAGAAAACGCGTCACTCAGGCGCTCCGAAGCGCCCGTCGCTATGATGCCGATGGCGGATTTCACTATCGCGCTAAACAGAGCGTAACCTTGTTTGATGTCGCAGGCATTCCCATCAAACACTACTTCGACACTGACAGAGGTGGATCGCCCGCTCTGCGTCAGAGGGCCGTTCGGGAGCGGCGAGATGCCATCGCCAACGACGTATATCTGGCGGTATGTGACGCAGAGCATATGACCACGACATTTGTTGGTGAGCCGCCCCTTAACTTCCCGGCCGATTTCAATGATGACGTTGCTGAAAAGCGCGCACTTGATGCGGCCGCATCCGATCGCGAAGAAGAGGATGCCGCTTAGCCTTTTTTCCAACGGGCGGACGCCGCCAACGCGGCAATTTCCGACCGCTCTCTAGGCGTGAGAGAGGCGGCTCTCTTGGCTGCGCCGATTTTGCCCTTCTTTGCGGCCGCTGCGTCCTTCCCGTCGTCAGCAGCATCCAAGACCTGTCCGGTCATGATATCCACCATGAGTTTGCCAAGCTGGATCGGGTCGCGGGGGCGGGGTGTGCGCTTCTGTGCCATGGGGATAATATGGCACGGCCGGCGCCGGACCCCAAGCCGAACCGGACAGGATAAAATTCAGGGCGATTCAAACTGACCCACTACCGAGGTTCCGTTTTACTTTGGGCGGGTGCCTGGGGTGTGGTAAGCTTCGCCGCATAGCTGTGACAATGAAT
>JANXTL010000245.1 GCA_025352375.1 Acetobacteraceae bacterium
ACTGAGGGACCACCGCATGACCGACACGCCGCCCGACCGCCTCGCCATCAACCCCAAAAGCCCGCACCACGATGCGGCGCTGCTGGAACGCGGTGTTGGGATCAAGTTCAACGGCATCGAGAAGACCAACGTCGAGGAATATTGCATCAGCGAGGGTTGGGTCCGTGTCGCCGCCGGGAAGGCGCGGGACCGGTTCGGCAATCCGATGACCGTGAAGCTGAGTGGGAAGGTGGAGCCGTATTTCCGGGATGCGACGACAAGCGATTAATGCCAATCCGCTTGCGTTGTGAGCTATGTCACAGAAGTACGCGGGAATTTTCGATATGCTCGCGCAAGCTCAGCCGGGATCGTCGCACGACTACACGACGATGCTTCGAAACTAAGCGGCCGCTTCGGGATTCCGTCGCCCAGCAAAGCACGAAGGAGGCAACAATGAGAATAAGCGGACGAATACTCGCCCTGTCGTTGGGGTTGCTCGGCGGCACGTTGGTGACCCAGGAAGCCAACGCATGGTCCTATTATTGGAGCAAAAGCGAAGTCAAAACGCGGTCCTGGAAGGTCTGCATGAGCTTTGCCTCCGACACCGCGCGAACGCAACATCTTGCCAAAATAAAGCAAGACAGGCTAGCGGTTTCCGGTGAGCTGAACGGGATGTCGGCAACCATCACATGCATAGGCACTGCCGGCCCGGCAATAGCGGTGATCATGGTCGTCGCCGATACCGTCAACGATGCGGCCGCACGCCAGCTTCACACGGATCTGGTGAAGTATATCACAGGAATAACGTGTTTCGAAGGATGCGGGTAATACCGGTTCGTATTAACACCAACCGGCGTTGACAGTGACCGATGTGCGGGACGTTCCAGCCAGAATCAAAGATACGCGCGGATCGACGGAAAATTCGGCCAGGTGAGAGGTTTCTTCACAGTTCCGTCGCGCTTCAAGATCCCGGGGTCAGTGCAGGATTTCAGCGATATCGAGCGTGTCGAGATGCGCTTGCCGTCAGCGCCTCTCGCGTGCGTCCAGAATGTGACATAGCCGGGATAATAGACGGTACCCGCCCCGATATAGACGATCTGGGGAAAATTCAGCGCCGCCTGCGCGAACCCATTATCCATCGAATAGCTGCCCTGATCCTCCGATATCGCGAAGATGAAGTAGTTCTCGGCCGGTTGAGCTTTGAAATAGGTCAGGCATTTCTCGCAGGGAAAGGCGTTCTGAACGAAGAGATAGAACGCCCGACTCTGCCCTGCGGCGGCCTTCAACGTCGTGTACGCCAACCGCTCGGCATGCGCGGCATCGCCGGCTCCAAGGGCAGCCGAGCCGTCTTCAGGCCCAGACCAAGCGGCGCCGGCAACCGCGACGGCGGCATGGGAACCCGGCGCCCGGCGGACCCCCGGCGTGAATCGAGAGTAAATCCAGGAGTAACCAGATGCGTCGATCGTCATTGTTTCCCCGACGCGTCTGGTTGTTTACCCGGAATGCGAACCTTCATCTCCGTGATCCCGTGGATGAAGTTGGAGTAAAGCCGCTTCGGTTCCTCCACCAATTCGATCATCGGGAAGCGTTTCAGGATTTCTTCCCACAGGATGATTAGCTGCATCTCCGCCAGCCGGTTGCCGACGCAGCGGTGCACGCCGAAGCCGAAGGATAGGTGGTGCCGAGGGCGGGCGCGGTCGACGATGAAGTCGTTCGGGCGGTCGATGGAGTCCTCATCGCGATTGCCCGAGATGTACCACATGACCACCTTGTCGCCCGCCTTGATCTGCTTGCCTCCCAACACAGTGTCCGCCAGGGCGGTGCGGCGCATGTGCACGATGGGGGACTGCCAGCGGATGATCTCCGGCACCAGGCTCGTAACCAAAGACGGGTCGGCGTAGAGCTTACGGTATTCGTCGGGGTTGTTGCACAGCGCCCATAGCCCGCCGCTCATGGAATTGCGGGTGGTGTCGTTGCCGCCAACGATCAGAAGGGTCAGGTTGCCCAGGAACTCCTGCGGATCATCAACCAGGTTCTTCGTGGCTTCCCCATGCGCGAGCATCGAGATCAGATCGTACCCGGGTGGCCGTGCAGCGCGTTCGCGCCACATGCCGGTGAATGTACGGAGCGCCTCGGTCAGGATTTCCAGCCGCTTCTCCTCGGAATCCACGATGCCACCGGCGTTGACGTCCGCCGTCGCGCAATCGGACCAATAGGTCAGCTTCGACCGCTGCTCCTCCGGAAAGTCGAACAGGGTGGTCAGCATCAGCGTCGTCAGTTCGATGGATACGCGCTCCACCCAATCGAAGGTCTCGTTGCGCGGCAACCCGTCCAGTACCTTGCAAACCCGCTCCCGAATGACGCCCGACATGTTTTGCAGGTTGGCCGGCGCCACGATGGGGCTGACGACTTTGCGCTGATCGTCGTGGCGCGGCGGGTCCATCGAGATGAACGACGAGCGACGGAACTTCATCGGCCGGTCGATGATCGAAATGCCGCCGAGCTTGGCTTCCGAGGAATAGATCTCCGGATGCGTCTCGACGGCCATGATGTCCTTGAATTTGGTCACCGACCAGAAGGAACCGTACTGACCGTCCTTGCGGTAATGCACCGGGTCTTCCCGCCGCAAGCGCTCGAAATACGGGTAGTACACGTCGTGCTGGTAAAGCTTGGGATCGCTGACATCGATCTGGTCCAGCGGCATCGACCAAACATCGTCGGCTGGCTGGTAATGGACGGGAGCATTCATCAGTGTTGTCCCTCCGGCATGCGCACCACCAAACCATCCAGGTCGGCGGTGACGGTTATCTGGCAAGACAGGCGGGAATCCGGCTGCGTCACCGCGGCGAAGCTCAACATGGACGCTTCCTGGGACCCAGCCGCCGCGAGGCCGACCTTTGCGAGCCACGCCGGCTCGATATAGACGTGGCAGGTGGCGCAGGCGCATTCGCCGCCGCAGTCGGCATCGATGCCGCGGACATTGTTGTCGACGGCGGCTTCCATGACCGTCTTGCCGAGCGCTATCTCGACCGTGTGTGGCGTGCCGTTGTGTTCGATAAACGTGATCTTAGCCATTGTCGCTTCCCTCATTCCGATCCGGCTTTATGATGCCAGTTCCTGCATGGTCACTGCCATATCGCGAATTTGATCCGCTGTCAGGCGTTTTCCGCGCTGGATAATGCGCTTTCCGCCCATAAATTCGGTGGACGAATTCACCGCCTCGACCGCGCGCACGAGACCGTCCTGGGCCAGGTGGAACAGGGCAAATTTGCCCGCCGCGATATCCCCGCGCACGACGATCTCGGTAGCGTCGAATGGAATACCGGCGATTTGTAGGCGCAAGTCGTACTGGTCGGACCAGAACCAAGGCACTTCCGGCGGCGGGGGCGGACGGCCGTAGATGGCGGCCGCGGCCTGTTTCGCCTGTTC
This sequence comes from Acetobacteraceae bacterium, assembly GCA_025352375.1. Lineage (GTDB taxonomy): Bacteria > Pseudomonadota > Alphaproteobacteria > Acetobacterales > Acetobacteraceae > Rhodopila. The sequence goes on from JANXTL010000245.1 coordinate 3,409, forward strand.
CAGGGCGTTCGGCACGCTCTCCAGGCGCATTGTGCGGCCGTAAAGAGGCAGAGGGCGCTTCGTGCAGTCGCCAATGGCGAAAATGGATGAATCATTGGTACGCGCCGATGCATCCACCACGATGCCGCCGTCGCACGTCAACCCCGCCTCGCGCGCGATTTCCTCGTTCGAAACCGCGCCGACGCCGATCAGTGCCGCGTCGCAAGGGATCAGCCGCCCGTCGGTCAGGCGCACGTCGGTGACATGGCCATCGACCCCTTCCAGCGCCGCGACCCCGGCCGCTACCTCGATGGTGACGCCCTGGCTGCGATGATAGGCCTCGAAGAAATCCGATAATTGCTGGCAGGCAACGCGGGCCAGTACCCGGCTTTCGCGCTCTATAATGATGGCCTCCGCGCCCAGCCCTCGTGCCGAGGCTGCCGCTTCCAACCCGATGTAGCCCCCACCGACCACCGCCAGCCGTTTGCCTGGCCCCAATGCGGATTTCAACCGATCCGCGTCGGCCGCGGTGCGCAACTCCAGCACGCCTTCCAGCTCGATGCCGGGGATCGGCAGGCGCCGTGCCCGAGCACCGAGGGCAAGGATGAGAAAATCGTACGGTACGATTTCGCCGGACCCCAGCGACACGGTCTTCGCGGCGCGGTCGATCCCGGTCACACTGGTATTCAGCCGCAGCTCGATCTTCTGCGTCGGGTAAAACTCGGCCGGACGCAGCGCCAGGCTCTCGGCCGAAGCTTCCCCTTTCAGCCAGGCCTTCGACAAGGGCGGGCGCTCATACGGCGGGATCGGTTCGTCGCCGATCAGCGCGATGGAACCCTCGAAGCCGAGCTGGCGCAGCATCGCGGCGGCCGAGCCTCCGGCATGGCCGGCGCCAGCGATCACGACACGGGTGGAGGCGTCAGTCACGATGCGATTTCCTTCTCAGGCCGCCATGGGCGGCAGGCGTTCATGCCAGTCGGTCGCGGTTTGGTAGGCCCAGCCGATGCGCAGTGCCATTGCCTCATCATATCCTGGACAGACGATTTGCAACGACAGCGGTAATCCCCCGGCCGTGAAACCGTTGGGCACCGCCAGCGCGCAGAGGTCCAGGAAATTCACCCACCGCGTCAACATGCCCGGCGTGGTGTTCTGATCGATCGCGGCGATCGGGATCGCCGGCGTGACCGTCGTGGGGGTCAGCACCCCATCGAGGCCCTGCGTCGCCTGGGCGTATGTGCGCTTCAGCCGTTCCCGTTCCATCAGTGCCGTCAAATAATCGCGCGACGAGATCGCAGCCCCGGCCCGCACGCGCGGCCGTACGTCTTCATCCAGTGGCGACGCTGGATCGTCGACCAAATCGGCGAGCGCGGCGTACGCCTCGGCCGACATGATCCGCCCGTTGATGCCGCCCAGATCGGCGAAACGGGTCGGCAGCGACACATCGACGATCTCTGCCCCTAAAGACGCGAGAAGGCCGACCGACCGGTCGTAAGCAGCGAGCACTTCGGCATCGACCCCGGCGCGTTCGGCTGCCGGAAAACCCCCCAGCCGCAGCCCCTTCACGCCGCGCCGCAACGTGGGCCATGGGTCGCAGTCCGTATGCCCAGCGGTGCGCGGGTCCAATGGATCGGCGCCCTGCAGCAGACAGAACAAGGTTGCCGCATCCTCGACGCTGCGCGTTATCGGGCCGGGTGTGTCCAATGTCGGGCTCAGCGGTAACACGCCGTGGACGCTAATGCGCCCGATGGTGGTCTTGAGCCCCGTGATGCCGTTCCAGGCAGCGGGAATGCGCACCGATCCCCCGGTATCCGTGCCGATGGCCCAGGGTGCGACGCGCGCACCCACCGCGACGCCGGATCCGCTGCTGGAGCCACCGGGTGTGCGGTGCGTCCCCGCATCCCATGGGTTCCACGGCGTACCCAGTTTCTGATTGGTACCCCAACCCCCATAGGCGAATTCGACGGTATGCGTCTTACCCAGCACGATCATCCCGGCAGCCACCAGCTTTCGGTACAAGGTCGCGGTTTGGGTCGCGACACGGTGCTTCCACGCGGCGGTACCGCCCATCGCGATCTTGCCTTCGATCTCCACCAGATCTTTCACCGCGATTGGGATCCCGTGCAGCGATCCGATCCGGTGGCCGGACCGAATGGCTTTGTCGGCGGCCTCCGCGGCCAACCGAGCCTCGGCTGCGTGCACGGAGACGTAGGCCTGAAGCTTGGGTTCCAGACGAGCGGTACGGGTCAGACAGTCATCGACCAGATCGACCGGCGACAGGCGCCCAGCGGCGATCTCGGCCGACAGCTGGTGAACGGGCAGAAATGCGGGGGAGGGCATGCTTCGCTCCGGCTTGGTTGATGCCATCCTGGCAGCCTCGGCACGCGGGTCAACCTATTCCCCGGAAAGCTCCCGCCGGCGCCGGTCGAGTTCTTCGCTATAACGGCGCAGCGCGTGGGCCTCGGTCAGCAATCCGATCACCTTGCGGGTGTCGGCGCCATCGACCACCGCGAGGGCGTCGCTTTCGGCGTTTTCGAACATGGCCACCGCTTCCTTGATGGTCATGCCGGGCAGCAGCACCGTGTCGCGGTGGTGCTTGATCAGCTCCACATGATGATGATCGTCGGAATCCGCATGTACCTCGGCTGGGTGGACGATGCCGGCGTAGCGGTCCTCATCGTCCAGCACGACAACGATCTGCGCAGCGCCCAGGGGAAAGTCCTGTTTGAACGTCACGACCTCCATATCTTCATGCACGGTGCGCACTTCCCGCCGCATCATGCGTTCGACTGTCAGGGTGCGCATCCAGCCGATGTCGACGGCGCTACGAATGGCTTCTCCCCGCAAATGGAACCGCCAGGTGGCGAAGGAGTAGCCGAAGGTCCGGCGCACGGTGAGGGCCGATACGACGCAGGCGGCCAACACCGCAGCCGTCATGGGCAGGCTGCCTGTGGCCTCCAACGCCAAAAATCCCATGGTCAGGGGGCCACCGATGACGCCGACGGCTAGCGCGCTCATGCCCACCAGCGCGCAGACGACGGGCGATACGGCATGCGCGGTCGTGACCGCCGCCATCGCGGCGGCGAATGCTTTACCCACCAACGCACCCAGGAACAACGACGCGAAGAACAACCCGCCACGGAAACCGGATCCAATGGAAATCGCGGATGCTACCGCTTTTAGCACCACCAGGATCGCGAGGTAGCGCAACGGATAGGCGGCCCCGAACACCACGCCCAAGGCGCCATGGCCGGATGACAGCACGGCCGGGGTGTAAAGTGCCAGCAGCCCGACTGCCAAACCACCGATAGCCGGCCGTAGCCAGGGTGAGACGCGGCTTTTGCGAAACAGTTCCTCGGTGATCGTCACGCCGCGCATGATCGCGATACCGACCAGAGCGCAAAGCATGCCGAGCGCGAGAATGGGGATGTAGTCGAGCGCTTCGATGCGGGTTGGCACCATCGCCTCAATCTCGAACTGCGCGCCACCCAGCATATGCACGACCGACATCGACACGATGGCGGAAACCGCTACGGGTGCGAATGTGCCCAGCGAGTAGGTGCCGATGACCAGTTCGAACGCGTAGAAAGCACCGGTCAGCGGCGCGTTGAAGGCGCCGGCGATCGCGGCTGCCGCGCCGCAACCCACCAACAACCGCAGGTCGTTGCGCCGGAGCCGAAACCCGTACCCCCAGCGGGACGCGATGGCGGCGCCGATCTGGGTGTATCCGGCTTCCAGCCCGATCGATGCACCGACCCCGTTGGAGATCATGGTCTGTAGCACCACGATCAGGCTGCCAGTCATCGACATGCGTCCCCCGAACAGCGCATTGGCCTCGATCGGGTCGACTGTCCGCTGTCGGTATAGTTTGGCGATGACCAACGTCAGCAATCCCAGCGCCAAGCCACCGACCGCCGGGACCAAAACTGTGAGTACCGAATCGAGTTCCACCATGGCGCTGAGGCGCTGATTGGGCCCGATTTGGAACAGGATTTGATGCACCAACTGGGTAGCCTCGGTCATCAGCCATACGGCGACGCCGGTGAAAAATCCTACGAAGGCCGCGAGAACGACCAACCAAATCTCATCGGTTCGCACCAGTGCCCGCAACACCTGAGGCGCGTGTCCCACGACGTTGCTGAATGGGCGGCGGTGCCGTTTCCCTGTGGGCAACCGCGTATCGGTTTTGGTTTTTTCCTGGTCTCCGGCCGCAATTTCCCCCTGCAGCGGCGCGTTGGACACGGCCGCCAAGGTGGGATCGCCAGAGGATGCCGACATACGCGATACCCAGCGTGGTCAGAGGAAGTTCGAATACCCTTTTGCTACGGAGATTAGCCTCGGGCAACAGGTTCTAGCGTTCTGACCCCGGATTACGGCTAAATAATGCGAAAATTCATGGAACGAGACCCCGCTCCCGCCGCGTCGCGTCCAAATCGTCCTCGATAAACGCCCGGACGACGTCGACAAATGGTTCATGCGACGTAAAGCCCAGCGCCCGAGCACGGTCTGCTGTGAACTCCGCTGGCCAGGTGCCGACGATGGCAGCGATGGTGGGATCCGCCACCCGCCGCACCAAGGCAGACGAACCCTGCCGAACCTCGTCCATCGCCTTTAACATCGCGCCAACGGTGATACGGATGCCCGGCGGGCTGAGGCTGCGGTCCAGGCCCATCGTATCCGTGCTCATCGCTCCCGCATGCATCAGCCACTCCACCGCTCGGCGCGGGCTGCAAACCCACACGGCGAAATCGTCGGGAACCGGTAGTTCGGCTTCCAGGCCCAACAGCGGCTCCCTTATGATGCCCGAGAAAAACGAGCTCGCCGCTTTGTTAGGCCGGCCTGGGCGCACAGACACCGTGGGCAGACGCACGGACACCGCATCCATGAAGCCGCGTCGGGACGCGTCCGCCAAAATCAGCTCGGCAGCTGCCTTCTGCGCACCGTAGCTATTGCCCGGTACCTGTTTGGTATCATCTGGTAGTCTATCGGCTTGGGTCGCGCTAAAGCTGGCGACGGAACTGGTAAAAACGACGCGGGGCGGTTTTCCGCTGGCGGCGACCAACCGGCGGCAGGCGTCCACCACCGCATCGGTACCGCGCAAATTGACCCGTCGACCGAGATCGTAGTCTGCCTCAGCCTGGGCGCTGACCACGGCAGCGAGGTGAAACACGACGTCGGTGCCGATGGGTACAGCGGCTTCGGGTAGCTCGACCACGTCTCCGGCTAACGTGGTTACCGGGAACGGTGCGTCCGGCGCTGGCGGTTCGAACATATCGAACAACGTCAGGCTCTCGATCTTCTCCCCCGCATACGTCCCTTCCCGCGCCAGCCGCTCGGCGATTTTACGGCCGAGGAACCCGCCGCCGCCCAGGATCGAAATCTTCATCGTGACACTCCGGTCTCAGCCCCACGGTTGCATGGACGTGGCGTGCGGTCCACCGTTCGCCCATGCTGACGCCCCAGGTTATCCGCGTATTCATCAATCCCCGACACGGCGTTCCCGGTGTGGTCATCCTGCCGGCGGCGGGATTTCGCCGTGCTAAAGCGGAGATTACCGGATGGGACGGTTACGCCGTCACGCCGCTGCGCGATCTGCCGCGCTGGGCTGAAAGCGCCGGAGTCGCGGCGATCCGCTTAAAGGACGAAGCGTCCCGTTTTGGTCTGGGAAGCTTCAAAGCCCTGGGCGGCGCTTATGCGGTTGCCAATCTTGTCCGCGATACCGTCGCATATTCGGGGGCCGCGCCTGAGACTATCACTGTGACCTGCGCGACCGATGGCAACCATGGGCGGTCCGTTGCCTGGGGCGCGCAGCGTTTCCACTGTCGTTGCGTCATTTTCGTCCACGCGACTGTCAGCCAGTGGCGGGTGGATGCAATCGCTGCCTATGGGGCCGAGGTTCGGCGTGTTCCGGGTAACTACGATGACGCTGTACGCATCGCCGCCAGAACGGCCGACGCCGAAGGTTGGATGGTAGCATCCGATACCTCCTGGCCCGGTTACACCGAAGTGCCGCGTGGCATCATGCAGGGTTATCGCATCATGGCCGACGAGGCCGTGGATCAGTGGGTTGGGCCACCGCCAACGCATGTTTTCGTGCAAGGCGGTGTCGGCGGCGCGGCGGCCGCGGTGTCGGTGCATCTACGGGCGCGCTTCGATCCTGTCCCGAAAATGATCGTCGTCGAGCCGGATCGAGCTGCCTGCCTGCTCGCCAGCGCGGAGGCAGGAGCACTGAAGGCCGTCCCAGGAGACCTGGATACCGTGATGGCCGGCCTCGCATGTGGGGAGCCTAGTCTGTTGGCTTGGGAAGAACTCAGCCGATCCGCGATGGCGTTCATGTCTATCCCGGACGAATCCGCTATAGAAACTGCTCAGATGCTCATGGCTCACGATATCGGCGCGGGTGAGTCCGGCGTCGCTGGTCTGGCCGGCTGCATGTTGGCGTCGCAAGACAGGATGTTGTGTCGAATTCTAGATTTGACACAAGATAGCCGGATATTGTTGTTCAATACCGAAGGCCCAACTGCTGGGTAGGTCCATTGCAACGGTTCTTTACATTTAGCAGTTTCGGATCACATTTTTGTTAGCGACTATTTCCGCTTCTCATGTGATATAAATCAAACTGACGGCGCGATTGGGTCGCTACGATCCGGCCGAACTGGCGGAGAAACGCGATGCGCGCGAAATGGACGTTTATTACAGCGATTGCTTTGGCGAGTGTGAGTTACACCGCCTATCCCTTCGTCACGGTTTATCAGCTTCGCTTGGCAGTTCGTGGCGGCGATACCCCCACGCTGGCAAACCTGGTCGATTGGGCATCCGTCCGGGAGGGGATCAAAGAGGATATTTGCGATCTCGTGCTTGAGGAGCCCGGCGATGTTGCCGGCAAAGGCCAGTTACCAGCATTCGGTGCCTCGTTTGTCAGAGGTGTGGCTGGCAGTTCCGTAGACCGGGAGTTCACGCCTGAAAAAGTCGCTCGAATGGCCCAACCCGAAGCCAAGTCCAATGACGATGCGTCCATTAGTTGGGCATTCTTCGTCAGTCCGGCCCGGTTCACCATCGATGTCAGTATCGTTGGACAGGCCGAACCGGTCAGGGCCGAGATGGAACTCGCGGGTTTACGCTGGAAAGTGAAGCGCGTCTGGCTCCCCGAGACTATGCTGAAACAGGGTCATTGGGCCACCTGACGTTAGGTCTTGGATTTTGGCGCTTCGACCGGCCCGCCGGCTTTTTTCCAGGCGCCAAATCCGCCCTCGATATGTGCGACGTTCTCCAGGCCCATGTCCTGCGCGGTTTTGGCTGCTAATGCCGAACGCCAGCCGCCAGCGCAGAAGAAGACGAAGTGCTTGGGTTCCGCGAATACCGCCTTGTGATAAGGGCTGTCCGGGTCGATCCAGAATTCCATCATCCCGCGCGTGCATGCAAAGGCATTGGGCAGGCGCCCTTCCCGATCGAGTTCGCGCGGGTCCCGCAGATCGACGAACAGCACGTCCGGCTGGCCGATCAGTTTCATCGCCTCCTCGGGGGTGTGGGTCTGAATCTCGACATTCGCCTCGGCGAGTAGCTGTTTAAAACCCTTTTTCAGTCTCATGGCATGTCTCCTGGCTGGTCGCGCGATGGTACAATCTTTCAATGCCAGTGTCTGCCGTGTCATACGCAGATCGCTGCGATGAAGGAGTTTAGGCGATCATGCGACAGGACGGAAACGCGGTGGATTGGTTCCTCGATCGTCACCTCCGGGAAGGGCGTGGCGACCGCATCGCCTTCTCCGACCCTTGGCGCTCCCTCACTTATGCCGAGCTCGCTCGGGATTCCGCTCGTTTTGCCGGTGCGCTGGCTCAGGCCGGCATCGGACGGGAGCAACGGATCGCTCTGATCATGCTCGATACCGTCGATTTTCCCATCGCTTTTTGGGGTGCGCTGCGGGCCGGGGCGGTGCCGGTGCCGATTAACACCTTGCTGACACCGGAAACGACCGAATACATCGTACGGGACAGCCGAGCAGCGGCGGTCGTGGTGTCGGATGGTCTGGCGGCGGCGGTGCCGCGCATTCCCGGCGTGCAGGTTATCGATTCATTTTCCAAGTTCCTGGCGTTGGGCTCTGACGATGCCCCGATTGTTGCGACTTCAACCGATGAAGTAGCGTTCTGGCTATACTCGTCAGGTTCGACGGGTGCGCCCAAGGGTGTCCGGCATGTGCACGGCAGCCTGCGGGTTACCGCCGAGACTTATGGCATGCAGGTGCTCGGAATCCAGCCGGACGATGTTATGTTTTCGGCCGCCAAGGCATTTCATGCCTACGGCCTTGGCAATTGTATGACCTTTCCGATGTCTGTTGGCGCGTCGGCCGTATTCTTGCCGGAGCGTCCGACAGCCGACGCGGTTCTGGATATGATGCGCCGGCATCGCCCCACGATTTTTGGGGGTGTGCCGACGTTGTATGCGAGCTTGCTGGCCAATGCGGGGATCGGGCCGGGCGCGGGTTCGGATCGGCTGCGGCGGTGCATCTCGGCCGGCGAAGCGCTGCCGGCCGAGATCGGACATCGCTGGAAATCCATGGTGGGTTTGGATATTCTGGACGGCATCGGCTCGACGGAGATGCTGCATATCTTCGTCAGCAATCGTCCCGACGATATCCGCTACGGCACCAGCGGCAAGCCCGTACCCGGCTACGAGGCCGCGGTGTTGGACGAACACGGCCATACCGTCCCGAACGGAGAGGCTGGGGAACTGGTTATCCGAGGCGCCTCGGCCGCCGAAGGGTATTGGAACCAGCGGGCGAAAACCCGCAAGACCTTTCAAGGCGAATGGACCCATACCGGCGACACCTATATCCGCGATGCCGACGGTTACTACCGCTATCAAGGACGCAACGATGAGATGCTGAAAGTAGGCGGCGTCTGGGTTTCCCCGTTCGAGGTGGAGGAAGCCCTGATTTCTCATCCGTCGGTCCTGGAGGCCGCGGTGGTAGGCCACGAGGATAGCGATGGCCTGACCAAGCCCAAGGCATTCGTTATCCTGCGCGATACGGACGTGGACCGGAACGTACTGGCCGAGACGCTGAAAGTCCACGTCAAAGACCGCATCGGCGTATGGAAGTATCCCCGCTGGATCGAGTTCGCGGACACATTGCCGAAAACAGCGACCGGCAAAATCCAGCGATTCCGGCTGCGCGATCGATGAATGAACTGCTGCTGGTCAAGGGCCGCGTGGAAACCGCCTGGTGGGGACCTCCCCCCGACCAGGCGCCGACGCTGGTTCTGCTGCACGAGGGTTTGGGCTGTGTGAAGCTGTGGCGGGATTTCCCGGCGACACTACAAGCGGAAACAGGGTGCGGCGTGATGGCCTACTCACGCTTTGGGTACGGTGGTTCCAATCCGATCGCCCTGCCCCGTCCAATGACCTACATGCATGACGAAGCGACGGACGTGCTGCCAGAGGTTCTCGACAAGGCTGACGTGCGGCGAGCCATAGTTATCGGACACTCCGACGGCGGGTCGATCGCCGCGATTCATGCTGGTGCGACACAGGATCCGCGACTCGCGGGGCTGGTGATGTTGGCCGCGCATTTCTTCGTCGAGGACCTGAATATCGCGGCGATCCGGCAGATCGAGCAAGCCTATGAAGCGGGCGATTTGCGCAACCGATTGGCTCGCTACCATCGCGATGTCGATGGCGCCTTCTACGGTTGGAACGGCGCGTGGTTAGATCCCCGCTTCCGCGCATTCGATATCACTGGATATCTGGAAGCTATCCGAATACCGGTTCTGGGCTTGCAGGGAGACCACGATCCCTATGGCTCCGAGGAACAACTCCGCGTCCTGCAGAATCACATGCGCATGCCGGTCCAGACCCGACTGATCCCTGGGGCACGTCATTCGCCGCATATCGAAGCACCCGCGGAAACCCTTTCCGCTATCGTTGCTTTTGTCCGGGACTGCCTTGACTGACCGATTTTCAGGCAGGACGTTCGGCCGCGGCAAATCGGATGCTGCGTCTTAAGGACGGTGTTGGGTCGGTCATTGACGCATTGGCGTTATCGGCGATGAACCGAAGAACCCGACGGAACTTCGTGACGGACGTCGCTTAGGCCCTGTCCAAAGATAATCGAATCGATCATGCGGATCGGACAGGGCCTAAGCTCTTGTTTTGAACGGCAACTTTGCCGGCGTGCTGACGCACTTATTTGCCGGCGTTGCCTTAGAGCACGGGCCGCTGGAATCAGGCCTTCTTGGGTGTGGGACTGGCTGCTCATGTCGATATATTGTTCATTGCATCTTTTTCTTCGCTACACGATCGATCCCAACGTGGGCTGGATATGCGCGCCGACCGTACGGATCGGGGACATGCGGCGCGACTTTCGGTACCGATAGGCAGGCAGGTCGTAAACGACACCAGAAGGTAGAGATTTTGAAAAAAGGACTCCGTTAAGGATGATGTTGATGGGGCTGTGGAGGAGCAGGTACCGCGACTTTCAGCGGCAGGCCATGTGGATTTCGCCCGTAAACATCGTCTAATACCATGAAACCAAATGAGATTATTTTGCACCCCGGTATCTCCTTGGACGAACATTCTTTGGTTTCATGTACCGGGGTTTGTCCTGACCTGGGGATAACCGGTTAACGCCGACCGGGGTCCGGGGTTATCCCCATTCCCCCCATCTTGTCCCCAGGGTCACCTGGAAAATTTTTTCGCTGCGGCACATCCGACTCGGCGCCTGCCGCGTATTGTCAATATGCACGGCCATCGTGCGAGTTGAAGGGAAAGGCAACCAGGTGAAAAAGTTCCTTCTCGGAGCGTCCGTATTATTGGGGTTGGCATCGGGCGGTACGACTGCTCGGGCGGACGAAGGGCTCAGCGTGTCCATCCCGCCGCGATTGCCCGACCTCCCCTATTTCGAAAGTGGCAAGTTGCTCGCGACGGGCGGTGTATCCAATGTGGAGGGTGCCGGCGGTGGCGGGATATCTACCTGGGCGCTGATCACGGGTTACGGAACGCGCGACAGTATCGGCGCCAACGCCCATTTCACCTATATCCCGCTGTCGAATTTCACCGTTCGGGAAGAGGGCGCCGCCATCGGCTTCTTTAACCGTGTCGAGGTATCCTACTCTCACCTGGACTTCGACACCGGCAGCACTGGCGCCAAGCTCGGCCTTGGCCGTGGGTTCACATTCGGTCAGGACGTCGTTGGCGCGAAAGCCCGCTTGTTCGGGGATATCGTTTACGATCAAGATTCCTGGCTGCCGCAGGTCTCCGTCGGTATTCAATATAAGACTACGGACCACGCCCCGATCCTCGCCGCGGTCGGCGCGCGGGACCATGCTGGATTGGACTACTACATTTCCGCCTCCAAGCTGTTTTTGGGCCAAAGCCTGTTGGTGAACGCGACCCTTCGCCTCACAAGGGCAAACCAGATCGGAATCCTGGGGTTCGGCGGTCCCCGGAATAACAACTACCAGCCGCAGTTCGAAGGGTCGGTCGCGTATCTGCTCGCGAAGAACCTCGCGATCGGAGCCGAATACCGCACGATGCCAAACAATCTGGGTTTCACCAAAGAGAGCGACTGGAAGACCGCCTATATTGCCTGGTTCATCAGCAAAAACGCCTCGGTCACTTTGGCGTATGCCAACCTCGGAACAGTGGCGACGTTCAAAAACCAGCAGGGCGTCTATGTCTCAACGCAAATCGGATTCTGATCGCCGAGGAGGGCGTAATCCCATGGTATCCCCAAAAGCGCGCCGCACGGCGCTGATCGCTAACGTGGTCGTAGACGCGGTTTTCGCCGCCACGATCATCCTGACGCTGTCCAGCCGCCCGAGTGCGGCGCAGACGAGCGGTGCGTTCGAGGCCTTCGGTGGCAAGGCAGGCCTCGATCGGGTTGCCGACCGGGGCATCGATCGCGTCCTGCAGGATCCCCGCATCAAAGACCGCTTCGCATCTTCCAATGTACCCAGGCTGAAAGCCCTGTTGAGCGAGCAATTCTGCGCGTTGCTGGACGGGCCGTGTACCTACACCGGTCGCGATATGAAAACCACCCATGCGGGAATGGGCCTCAAAGACAAGGACTTCAACGCGTTGGCCGAAGACTTCCAGCGCGCGATGGACGACGTAGGCATCCCTTTCAGGTACCAGAACATCCTGCTCGCGAAGCTGGCACCGATGGACCGGGATATCGCGGTCTACGAATAAGCCTACCCCAGGAAGTCGAGGATCGCCCGAGCGGTTTCGGCCGGCTTGTCGAGTTCGGCGAGATGGCCGGCGCCGGCGATGGTTTTAATCGTCGTCGGCCCGGCGATACCCTTGGCGAACTTATCGGCGTAGCTGCGCGGCATGATCCGGTCCTGCTCGCCCCACAACAATAGAGTTGGCGCTTTGATCAGACTCAACCGCTTTTCGATGCGGGTATTGCCCAGCGGCCAGAAGATTCGGGCGGCGGCTTCGCTGGCGCGGACTTGCTCGATCGGCCACTCGATCGAGTTGGCACCCTCGGGCGCGGCTTTCATGCCCTTGTAGATTTCAGGATCGGCGCACATCAGGCCCGCAACCTGATCGGCCCGCTGCGCCCAGGGGTCGGTCGGCGGGTCTTTCTCGTCGAACAAGCCGAATGGCGCGATCAGCGCGAGTTTGCGCACGGACGCGGGCCATAGTGCCGCGACGTCGGCGACGAGGGAGGCGCCTACCGAACTGCCGGCGATATCGGCGCCTTCGAGGTCGGCTTTTTCCAGCAATTGGCGCATTACCAGCATCCAATCGAGGTGGCTGTCCAGGATGGAATGGCCGCGATCCCCGCCGGGAAAGCCGGGAACGGACGGCACGATGACGGTGCGGCTTTTTGCCAGTTCATCGAGGAACGGCATCCAGCGCGGCAGGCCGCCGAAGCCGGCGAGGTAGCCGAGCTTGGGTCCGCTGCCTTTGCGCCAGACGCGCGTGGCATAGCCGTTGACATCGATGGTCAGCGTCTCGGGATTTGTCACTTGGATGCTCCGTTATGCGGCGGCAGATCTTGTGGGACGGCGTAGGATGGAACCGCATCGGCTGCATCGGCGTTATCCCGCTTTTCCCAGCGCTACCAGTGAGTATTGCTAGGACCCATCTGGTATGTCAATTGCGAGGGAATATCCCAAGGGGAAGCCAAAGAGATGACCGAAGATGCCCAGGCCTGCCTCGAGCGTGCCCGCGCCCTGATTCCGTTATTGGCGGCGGCGGCGCCGCGAATCGAAGCCGCGCGCGGTCTGCCGCCGGATGTTCTGGACGCCATGCATGAAGCTGGCATGTTTCGTTTGCTGCTGCCCCGCTCCCTCGGTGGGTTCGAACTGCGCCCGGCCGAGTATGTGCGATGCATCGAAGCGGTGGCGATGGGCGACGCCAGTGTGGCGTGGTGCATGAATCAGGGATCCGGCTGCTCGCTGACGGCGGCCTATCTCTCCCCGGAGGTCGCACACTCTATATGGGACGACCGCCGCGCTGTTTTGGCCTGGGGCAACGGTCCCGGCTCCACCGCGCGTGCTGTACGCGCCGATGGTGGCTGGCGGGTCACGGGAAGCTACAGTTTTGCCTCGGGATCGCGGCATGCGACCTGGCTGGGTGCGATGGCCCCGTGCTTCGAGGCGGACGGGTCCGCCGAGCGGCATCCCGATGGCCGCCAATGGGAGCGAACGATGGTGTTCCCTCGCCATCTGGCCAGGATCGACCCCGATGTCTGGCGCGTCATGGGGTTGAGCGGCACCGGCAGCGATTCATTCACTGTCACCGACCTGTTCGTCGATGACGCGCACGCCGTCACGCGCGAGTCGGCCGACGAACGCCGGGAAACCGGTCGTTTATACCGCTTTCAGGCGATGCAGCTTTATGCCGGCGGGTTTTGCAACGTCGCGTTGGGTGCCTCGCGGGCGTTGCTGAACGCGGTGGTGGCGCTGGCGCAGGGCAAGGTTCAGCTGGGGGGTAGCGATCGGCTTCGCGACAACCAAGCCGTTCAGCACACGATCGGCTACTGGGACGCCGCGCTCAAAGCCGCTCGGGCTGGCGTTCTGACGGTATTCGAGGATGTTTGGGACGACGTGGCACAGACCGGCGCGATATCGGTCGCAAACCGCCTCGCGGTGCGACAGGCCACGACCTTTGCGATCCATACGGCTCGGGATGCCGCCTATCATGTGTTCCATGAGGCGGGATCGACCGCGATCTTCGCCGATGGCCCATTCGAACGCCGGCTTCGCGATGTCAGCAGTGTCGCACAGCATCTTCAGGGCCGCCGGACGCATTTCGAGACCATCGGGACGTATATGCTGGGCGGAACGCCGAGCCTGCGGTGGGTGTGAGGCCATGTTGGGGTCGCATGGCTCCATTGCTTATCGGAATAAGTCGGTTTGGGGCCTTGTGGGGCTTTATTTTCAATAGGTTAGCGGTTGTTGAAGAAAATTCGGGCCGGCCGTCGATTCGCGTTGACAGGGGGGGGGCGCCCGCCTAGAAAGCGCCTCCCGACGACGGCCGGTTCGCCTCGTTGGTTTCCCGGCCCGGCTGGGAACGCTCTTTGACATTTGAATAGGCTAGGAAGGGATACGTTGGCGGCGCCCCCGCGTTTTTGCAGCGATGCAGGAACGGGCGATGTTTGGCTGGTTTGGATTTGGGCTCTTTGCGAAGAGCCTGGTTTTCGGATTGGTTGAG
>JANXTL010000025.1 GCA_025352375.1 Acetobacteraceae bacterium
ACGGCGGCGGTGAAGGCTTTCATGGTCTCGATGCCCAGCCGGTTGGCCTTTGTCGGGTTATTGATCGATACGGTGGCGACGCCGCGCGCGTCGCGCCGAACAAGAACAGGGTCTGACATTTTTGGCTCCTCGGTTGCCGACGGGCTTTCGCACTGCCACAGTTCTGGCAAAACACACAAATGGAAAAACCGCGCCTCGGGGTCGTCTACTGACCTGAGGGCTTGACAGCTCACGCAAAATTGACGGACGTTCGTGGCCGGCTCACCGGAGGCACGAAATTACAAAATAGCAATGACCGGAACACCTTCCGCTGTTGAGCCGGGGAGAAAAAGATTATGCGGGTTCGCTTCGCGATTACGGTCGCACTTGCCGTGACGTTTGCCCAACCTCTGACCGGACGCCTGGCCAAAGGGGATACCCAGCTCGATAATGCCGTGCAGACGGCGCTCGATATCGGCCAGGCTGTCGGTGCCGCATCGGCTTGCCCCGACATCGCGCAAGCCCGCGTACGCTCCCTCACCGAACGGTTCAAAACCGCCTTGCAGCAATTCGGTGGGACCAACGATGAAAATGCCACTGTTGGGACAGCGTTCGATCAAGGTCTTATTTTCGGCGGCCGATCCAGTGGATCCCCGCGTTTGGGATGCGAAAGCGCGATCCGCAGTCTCACGGATTGGGAGGCGAACAAGGCCCCGTTGATACAATCTCGGATCGATGCGCCCGCGGCACCGGTCGCGCCCGAACCCGCGTCACCGAGCGTAGCTGCGATGCCCGCGGCGCCGTCGCCCCCCGCTTTCACCCCACCGGTCGTTGAGCCGGTGGTCGTGGCGCCGCCGATTCTTCCCACCGTCCAAGGCGTCACCGACAAAGAGATTCGTTTCGGCATGGCCGCCCCATTCTCCGGCCCCGCGCAGGAGCTTGGCCGCCAAATGCGGCTCGGCATCGATTCCGCCTTCGGTATGGTGAACGATGCCGACGGAATTAATGGACGCAAGCTTATTCTGGTGGCGGCGGACGACGGTTACGAGCCGACCCGCACTGGCGCGGCGATGAAGCAGCTTTACGAAAAGGATCTGGTCTTCGGGTTTATCGGCAACGTTGGCACCCCTACGACCGCTGTCGCGCTACCCTATGCGATGACGCATCGGGCGTTGTTTTTCGGCGCCTTCACCGGCGCCCCGTTGCTGCGTCCGGATCCTCCCGATCGTTACGTTTTCAATTACCGGGCCAGCTATAGGGAAGAGACCCTTGCCGTTGTGAATTATCTGGTGAAGATCAGGCGTTTGAAGACCGAACAAATCGCGGTGTTCGCGCAACAAGATGGCTATGGCGACGC
Source organism: Acetobacteraceae bacterium (assembly GCA_025352375.1). GTDB lineage: Bacteria > Pseudomonadota > Alphaproteobacteria > Acetobacterales > Acetobacteraceae > Rhodopila. The sequence goes on from JANXTL010000025.1 coordinate 1,337, forward strand.
TGGTTTCGAGGGCGTCGCATTAGCGATTCAAGCGCTCAATCCAAATGGCGATACCAGCGTTATTCCGCGTTTTGGGTATCAGCGTAACACCGATGAAGTCGACGGCGCGATCGGCCAGTTGTTGCAGTACCAGCGGCTGCATACCACGGCGCCGATCAAGGCCATCGTCATGGTAGCAACAGCGAAAGCGGCGGCCAAATTCATCGGCAATACCCGCGAACGCGTGGCCGGGCTGGTCTACACCAATGTCTCGTTCGTCGGCAGCACGGCATTGGCCCGGGAGCTTCTCGCCCTCGGCCCCAAGGCGGCGGACGGCGCGATCGTTACCCAGGTCGTTCCCCCTGTGGATAGTTATTCGAGCGTCGTGCTGAATTACAAAGCGGCACTGGCGAAGTATGCGCCCAACGCAGCGCCCGACTACGTATCGTTCGAGGGCTACCTCGCGGCGAACGTCCTGATCGAGGGCCTGCGCCGGGTCGGCCCCCAAATCGATACCGAACGGCTGGTCAACGCCTTGGAAGCGATCCGGGATTTCGACCTCGGCGTAGGCCCCAAAATCAGCTTCGGTTCCGGGGCGCATCAGGCGCTGCACAAAATCTGGGGCACGCAGCTTGACGATAAGGGCAGCTACAAGCCGATAAACCTCGAATAGGCGCGCCGCTTTCGCACACGGCGGTGAGCGGTTACCGTGCCCGCTTGCCATGTCACACGCCTTCGCATCATATCGCTTCCGCACCGCAGAAAGAGGCAAGGCTTTCAGATGGCTGAGGCGTCCGAGGTATTTTACTACGCCGACTCCGGCCGCATCAGGCAGGGGCCGTACGCCGAGGCCGATATCGTTCGGTTGATCGGCGCCGGCACGATTGGACGGGACACCCCGATCTGGTCCGCCGAATTGGTGGAATGGGGCGCCGCGGGACAGATCGAGAAATTCGCCTCGTTGTTCGCTGGGCAAGCACCGGCGCCAATGCCGGTCGCTAACCTGGCGTTCGCAAACCTGGCGGTCGGTTACCTGTCGGCCGATGTCCCGGTATGGGGGCTGTTCTGGCGTGCCGTGGTGGTTGGACTTGGCAATCTCGTTGTTATCCCCGCGCCTTGGGTCAACACGATGTATTACCGGTTCATCGGCACCCATACGGCGCTGCCGGACGGACGGCGCTTTACCTTTGCGGGACAACCCGGCGACATTTGGCCGGTTTTCGTCGGGACCTCGCTGCTGGCGCTGGTTGCTCAAATATCGCCCTATGCCTTGTGGGTTACCGAACCGGTGACGCTGGTTCTGGCCGTGCTGGTCATGCGCTGGTTTTGCGCCAAGCTCGGAACCGCCGACGGTTCCGTGAACCTTAGATTCACGGGCGGTATGTGGGCCTATATCGGGTGGATCGCCCTGCTTGCCCTATCGTGCCTCACCATCATTGGCTGGGCCTGGGTGTTCAGGGCGATCATGCGTTGGAAGTGCCAGAATGTGGCGGGAACGCTTGCGTTCGACTTCACCGGTTCGGGGGGTTCGATCCTTTGGCGAACCATCGTCGTCGCATTGGCGTCGATGGTCGTCATTCCGATCCCGTGGATGATGCGCTGGTATGCGATCTGGCTGATTTCCCAGATCCAGGTGTCATCGGCACGCGCCTGACCGCGTTTACCCGTTCCAGCGCACCGGCCCGCGGAACGGGCGCATGTCGGGGTAACCGCTGACCGCCCAGGCGCCATCCACCAGCAGGCTGGCGCCGGAGACGTAGCTGGCATCCGCACTTGCCAGGAACAAGGCGGGGGCGGCGATTTCCTCGGGCTGCGCCGGGCGGCCCATTGGGATGCGTTCCACGAACGCCGCCAACGCGTCCGGGTTATCGAAATGCCGCCGCGTCAAGGGAGTTTGCACCAGCCCCGGCAGAACGGCATTCACCCGGATGCCGTGTTCGGCGAATTCCAGCGCGCCGTTCTTGGTCAGCGCCTCGACCCCGGCCTTGGCGGACACGTAGGCCGAACCGCCATGCATCGGCACGTGCGCGTTCAGCGACGCGATGTTGACGATGGTGCCGCCCGTCTTCTGCCGCATCATCTGCCGTGCCTGGTGCTTCATGCCCAGGAACACGCCCTTCAGGCACAAATCCACGGTAAAATCCCACTCGGCCTCGGCCAGATCGACGATGTAGCCGGGCCGCGACGCGCCGGCGACGTTGAAGGCGGTGTCGACGGATCCGAACCGGTCGGTGGCGGCGGCTACCGCGGCCTCCACATGCGCCTCGTGCGTCACATCGGCCATCATGCCGAGGAAGCGGGCGCCCAGTTCGGTTTCCACGTCCTTCAGCGCGTCCAGGTTCACGTCGGCGGCCAGGACCGTCGCGCCCTCCTGGTGGAGCCGTCGGACGATCGCCAGACCGATGCCGGACGCCCCGCCCATGACCACCGCGACTTTGCCGCGAAACCGGTGTTCCATCTTTTTTGCTCCGCGTTAACTCTTTCTTAACCCAAGCATGATCTCCTGAGCCTCGAGACGCAAAACGCTTTCGATGGCAGGACCCTCATGCACCCGATCACTGGGCAAATAATAGCCGGCACACGCGTTCGCGCCCGCAGCCTGACGTGGGACGTATTGGAACGGGAGGATCTGGGTGAGCAGCAACGCCTGCACCTCCGCTGCACCGACGCCGATCTGCTCGGGTTGGAATGGGATATGCTGCACCCGCAGGAGGACGTGGTGCCGGAGCGCGACACGTTGGACCCCGAACGGCCGGGGCCGCTCGCGGCTTGGCGGCTGTTGCACCAGGCAGCCCTGCTGGATCAGATTCCCGGCGCGGGCACGATGGTCGCCGCCGAACCCGGGCGGATCCGGATCGAGCCCTATCAGCTTGTGCCCCTGATGCGGGCGCTGGAATTGCCCCGCCCCCGACTGCTGCTGGCGGATGGCGTAGGCCTCGGCAAGACCATCGAAGCCGGGCTGATCGCCGCCGAACTCATTGCTCGGCGACGCGCCCACCGTATCCTGATCGTCGCCCCCGCCGGCCCGCTGCTGCGCCAGTGGGAGCAGGAAATGCGCTATCGCTTCGGTCTGCCGTTCACTGTTCTGGCCGACAGCGTTGCCGTGCGGGAGGAACGCCGAAAACTGGAAATGGGCGGTAACCCGTTCGGCAGCACCGCGTTCGTACTGACCTCCCTCGATTTCGCCAAACAGGAAACGGTGCTGGAGGAGCTAGAGCGCACCACTTGGGACCTCGCGATAATCGACGAGGCGCATCACTGCGTCAGCGCCGCCAACACCACGTCGCGGGAGGATACGCAGCGCCGCCGCCTGGCCGAGGTCGTGGCGCGCCAATCCGACGGGCTGCTGCTGCTGACGGCCACGCCGCACGATGGCTACGACCCGCATTTCGCGTCGCTTATGGAACTGCTGGACCCCAGCCTGGTCGACGGGAACGGCGGACTTTTGGGGATGACGTACCGCCGCCATGTCGTGCGCCGCCTGAAATCCCATATCGCCGACCCCGCGACCGGCCGGCCCTTGTTTCGGGACCGGCGGGTGACCCCAATCCCCATCGTTACCGATGACCCCGACGTTCAGGCCTTTCATCGCGCGTTATCGGCCTTGGTGGTGCCACGGCTGGAAAAGGCCCAGGATTTCGGAGACTCGCTGGCGTTCGTGAGCCTGCTGAAACGGTCGGTCTCCACGATTGCCGCCTGCGTGGCGACCTTGCGGGTGGTTGCCGATCGGTATGCTGGTGCGATGGAAACGGAGGCCGTGCGGCGCGACCGCATACGCACTTTGCGTGCCTTCCGCCGGCGCGCGATGCGGTACGGCGTGCTGGACTCCCAGACCGAAACCGACGTGGAGCAGCTGGAGGCGGAGGACATCGCCGCCCAATTGCGCGCCACCGGCGATACCGAAGCCGCCTTGCGGACGCTGATCCAGCTAGGCGAGGCGGCGGCACCGTCGGATCCGAAACTCGAAGCCCTGGTCGTGGAAGTCCGACTTATTCGCTCGACGGAACCACGCGCGAATATTCTCATTTACACCGAATACGCCGATAGCCAGGCTGCCGCCGTGCGCGCTTTGGCCGGTATTGGCGGGGAAGTGCTGACCATCGCCGGCCATGACAGCGAGGAGGCCCGCACAAGAGCCGCCGAGCGGTGTGCGATGGAAGACAATCTTATTCTGGTTAGCACGGATTCTCTGGCCGAAGGGCTGAACCTGCAACAGCGCTGCCACCATCTGATTCATTTGGATTTGCCCTACAACCCGAACCGGCTGGAGCAGCGCAACGGCCGCATCGATCGGTACGGGCAAACCGAGGATCCGCAAATCCGCTATTTGTGTCTGGCCGGCACGTTCGAGGAACGCCTGCTGCTGCGCCTGATCGCCAAATACGAAAAAGCCCGGGCGCAACTGACCTTCATGCCGGACACGCTAGGTATAACGGCGGATGAAGATCGATACGGGACGGAACTATTATCCGGCCTGGCGGAGGAACATGCGACGCTGTTCCCCGACGACAAGGCACCGATCCGCACCCTCGATGTCGCCGCGACGGAAGCCGAAACCGCAGCCTTCAGCGCCCTGTTGCATGAAATCGACCGCGCGTATGAGGGTTTCGACGGCATGGCGGTGCGGCACGGCTGGTTCGCCGGCCAGGGGCTGAGTGCCGACGCTGCCCTCATGCGGGCCGCGGTTCGGGTGCGCCAGACCGCGACCCGACAAGCGGCTTTGGTGGACCTGGCGGAATTCGTATCGAACTCGATGGGCGATGACGCGCTTCCAGAGGCGGCGGGCCGCGCGCATCCGGCCGTGCGCCAGGCCATCGGTCGGGCGCGCCAGGCCGGCGATGGCCGCGTGAGCGTCGCGCGTTACGACCGGCATGCAATCCTGCTGACGTACAGCATGGAAATCCACGCACCCCGCTATGTGGCGTTTCAGCGCACCATCGCGGTCCTGATAGCGGAAGACGGCAAGCCCGAAGTGATTCTCGATCCCGAGCGTTGGTTGAATTTCGGGGCGCCGGCACAGGATCGATCCGCCTTCGACGCGTGGCCGATGTTCCGCGATTGGGCACCGGCCCGCCTGCCGGAGGCGGAGGCCGCCGCCGGCAAAACGGTGCACGCCCTCGCGGTGGCGTTCGCCGCACAACATGCTGATGCGGTGGACCTAGACCATGCCAATCTGGATCGTTGGCTGGCCCGCCGCGCGGATGCGATCTGCGGCCCGCGTCAACCCGCCGCCGCGGACCTGTTCGGGGCCTCGCCGTCTGGTCCGGCTTGGCGTTTTGCCGCCGGCCCGATCGACCGGCTGAGCGCGTTCGCCACCGACATCGCTAACGCACCGGCCGATCGGCGTGGCGCCGATGGCATCGTCTCCCTTTATCGGCGGCGGCTGCGGCATATCCCAACCCTGTCGCCACCATTGCTGCACCGGCTCGGCCTGCTGATGCTGATCCCCGAGGCATGAGCCTGGATCTGCGGGATTGCACCACCGGCGGTGCCGCTTTGCCGGAACCGTTTCTGCGATTCGAACTTGAACCAATCCTGGCCCGTCACGGCCTCCTCCGTGCACCGGACCCGGCGCACTGGACCGCTCTGCGGCGTGGCCTCCGTGGTTTGGGCCGGATCGGTGGGCCGCAACGGGTGCATAACCATGTCGTTGCCCCCCTATCCCGCGTGCTCGGGTATGGCGACCCAACGCGGCAGGAAGGCGTCCTCACCCGCGAAGGCGCCGAGGACGGCGGCTGGGTTCTGACCACCCCCGGCACGATTTTGCGCGCCTGGTCCATCGCCACCGAGGCCGATCTGGATGCCCCGCGCCGTTCGGGACGGGCCTATCGTTTCAGCCCCATGCGGTCGGCCCTCCGCGTACTGCGCGCCCGCAATGAGCGTGCCGGGCTGCTGACCGACGGGGATACGTTGCGGCTGTTGCTGTGCGACCCGGCCGAGGCCGATAGCCACCTCAGTTTTTCAATCGCCGGCTGGGATGCGACCCAACCGCCCGACACCGTGCGTGTGTTGGCGGCTTTGGCCAGTCCGGCGGGATTGGCCGCGTTACCGTCGGTGCTGGAGGCAGCCCGCCTCAGTCAGGCCCGCATCACCAAGGAATTGCGGGGACAGGCGCGCGGCGCGATCGAGGGGTTCCTGCAAGCCGTCCTCGATCGCAATCCCGGTCATGGTGCTTCCGCGGCGGCATTGTGGGCCGAAGGGTTGGTGCTGGTCTACCGGTTGCTGTTCATCCTGAAGCTTGAAAGCGCTTCCGACCCCGCGCATGCGTTCAGCTTCGCCGCGACCCCGCTGTGGCGGAAGGCTCTGTCGCCCAACCAGGCGCTTGGGCCGCTGGTGCGCCGGCATCTGGATCGCGGACACGACACCGGGCGCATGCTGGAAGATGGGTTGCGCACCATCTTTCGCGTGTTCCGCGACGGCATCGATTGCGGCGGATTGTCCATCGCAGCCCTGGGCGGCGCGTTATTCGGAGAAGGCGCAACGCCGGTGCTGGACGCTTTATCCTGGGGCGACCGCGCGGTTGCTGTTTTGTTGGACCGGCTGCTTTGGACGACGCCGAAGGGGCGCCCGCGCGAACGGGTGCATTACGGCGCGCTGGATGTGGAGGACCTCGGCCATATTTATGAGGCCTTGCTGGAACTGGAACCCGCCATCGCGACGGCGCCCATGGTCCGGCTGCGTCGGGCGAAGCTGGAAATCGTTGTACCCGGGTGGGACGGTGGCGAACCGATCCCGCCTGGCCGCTTTTTCCTTCGGACCGGGACGGGGCGCAAAAGCTCCGGATCGTATTACACGCCGCACGCCTTGGTGCGTTTTCTGGTGCGGGAGACGTTGGGGCCGCTGGTCGCGGCGGCCAGCCCGGACGACGCCCCCGACCCTGGCGCGCTGTTGCGTCTGCGCATCGTCGATCCCGCCATGGGCAGTGGGCATTTTCTGATCGAGGCCTGCCGGTTTCTGGGCGACGCGCTGTACGCGGCCTGCCGGCTGTGCGATGAAACCTCGGGTGCGGGGCTGGCGAGTGTCGACCCGGTGTTGCAAGCCTACCTCCCCAGTCACGCGGCCGAGGGGTTTGCACCATCCCGAGCACTGGCGATCTGCCGGCGGCTGGTGGCGGTGCATTGTTTGTATGGCGTGGATCGCAACCCGCTGGCGGTGGAATTGGCTAAGCTGGCGCTGTGGCTTGAGTCGTATGCCGAAGGGCTGCCGCTGACGTTCCTCGATCACCGGCTGGTGGCCGGCGATGCCGTCGCGGGACCGTTTTTCGCGGACCTGGCGACCCTGCCGGTCGGGGGACAGATGCTGGATCCGCTGCTGGCACGTGGGGTAACCGGGCGTCTGTCAGCCTCGGTACGCGACGCGCTGACGGAAGTCGATGCACTGAACGCGAGCATTGGGCGGGATATCAGCGACCTGCTCGTGAAGGATGCCGCCAAGGCTCGGCTGGACGCGGCGTTGGATCCGATGCGGCAGCTTGCGGTTGCCTGGTCCGGCGCGGTGGCCTTGGGCGAGCGGGATTGCGACGACGAGTGGCAGGCCCTGGCGGGTTCGGTTGCCGCCAGCGGTCGTTGGCCGGACGTTATTACCCTGCGACAGGCGGCGTTGTTGACGGCCGGCGCCACCGCCCTGCCCTGGGACCTGACGTTCCCCGAGGCTTTCCAGGCGGGCGGCTTCGATGCCGTCCTGAGCAACCCACCCTGGGATGTCATCCAGTACCGCACCGAGGATTTCGTCGCCGGCTACGATGTTTCCGTCCACGACGCCCCCACGAAACGCGAACGCCTGGCCATTGAGAACCGCGTGCTGGCCGATCCAGACGTTGCCACTGCTTTCGATGTGTATAAATCGGGTTACGAGCAGCAGAAACGGCTGGCTCACCGTTTGTTCCGCAAGCGCCCGGCGGGCGCGTTCGATGCCTTCCATTTGTTCGCCGAACGCAATATGGACCTGGGGCGCTCGATCGGGATGCTATTGCCCTCGGCCTTTCATGCCAACGAAGGCACCACCGATCTGCGGCGGCGGTATTTCTCGGAAACCAGCCTGGCGTGCTGCTATTCGTTCGAGAACCGGCGCAAGCTGTTCGACATCGACAGCCGGTTCAAGTTCGCGCTGATCGTCGCGCGCCGGCCTGGGCCGACGCGGTCCTTGCGGTGTGCGTTCTATCTGGAGTCCGTTGCCGATCTGGACGAACCCGGCCGGGTCATGGAGTACGACGCTGACTTCCTGGCCGTATCCGGTGGGGACAATCTGACCCCGCTGGAGTTGCGCGGCGCCACGGACATGGCGGTTGCCCGCATTTTGTTCGCCAATCCCGCGACATTCGGCGGATTGTGCAAGGCGTTGGGCATTCAGTTTGGCTGCGACCTGCACATGACCGCCGACGCCGGCTGCTTTATTGCCGGGTCATCCGGCCATTACACCCTGCACGAGGGCAAGACATTCCATCAATTTACCGACCGCTGGTACACCGCACCGCGCTACTCCGTTTCGGAAGCTGCATTGCGCGGCAAACCCAGCGTCGTCGAAGCCGCGCGGCATTTTCGCCTGGCCTTCCGCGACATCGCCCGGTCCACCGATGAGCGCACGACGATCGCGGCCATCATGCCGCCGGGAACTGTATTCGGGCATACCGCGACGGTGGAGAAGCATCCCGGGACCCGCCCGTTGCCGCACGCGCTGATGCTCTGTGCGTTGATGAACAGTTTCACCTTCGACTGGCTGGTGCGGCAGAAAGCCGCCGCGCACTTGAGTCTCTACATCGTTAACGCAATGCCGGTTCCGGCGCTGACGGCCCAGGACCGGGCGTTCCTCGCGGGTGCCGCCAAGCGCCTTTCGGGCGCTCCTGCGTCCCAGTGGGACCTGCGGGCGGAGGCGGATGCCGCGATCGCCCGCGCTTATGGCCTGGATCGCGCCCAATACCGGCACGTTCTCGGAAGTTTCAGCCACCGGTCGTTCCCCGATACGCCATCGCTTTGTTTAGCGGCCTTTGACTTGCATCAATGCGGCGCCGGCCCAATATCGGCACTGGAGACATAAGCCGTCCCCGAAACCAGGAGGAAGCGCTATGAACGCGACCGACATCATGACCCCGGACGTCATCACCGCCCACCCCGACACGCCGTTGCAGGAACTTATCGACATCATGCTCAGGAACCGCATCAGCGGTCTTCCGGTCGTCGACGACGGCATCATCGTCGGCATCGTCAGCGAGGGCGATTTGCTGCGGCGGGCCGAAACCGGCACGGAAAAGCGGCGATCCCAACTGCTGGAACTGGTCGGCAGCACCGCAACGGCAGCCGCCGCCTATGTCCGCACCCACGGGCGCAAGGCCGGGGAGATCATGACCACCGATCTGGTGACCGTCACGCCCGACACGCCCATCGCCGAGATCGCCGATATTCTGGAATCCAAACGCATCAAACGGGTGCCCGTGGTGCGGGAAGGCAAAGTGCTCGGCATTGTAACCCGAGCGAATTTGTTGAAGGCCCTGGCGATGCAGTTACGCGCTGAACCGGTGGCGTTCAGCAGCGACGATCGCTCCATCCGGTTGGCGCTGTGGGAGGAGTTCCGGCACCACAAATGGGCCAGCCAGGTCGCGCAATTCGACGTGACGGTGCGCGACGGCGTGGTGCATCTGTGGGGCATCGTGCGCGGGGAGGATCACCGCCGCGCTTTTATCGTCGCGGCGGAAAACACACCCGGCGCGAAAGGTGTGGCCGACCATCTGGAGGATGGGACAATGATGGCGGTGGGAATTTCAGCGTTCTGATTACCGCCAGGCCAGCAACGCCCGCTCCAACCGCCCGATGACCCAGGCAACTATCAAGCCCATCACCGAGAGAACCACGATACCGGCAAGCAAATTGTCGGTATCGTAGAGGTTCCCCGCCGATAGTACGAACGCCCCGATCCCCTGCTCTGCCCCGATCATTTCCGCGGCCACCAGCAGCACGATGGCGATGGAGGTGGTGACGCGGAAGCCGCTGAGGATGGCGGGCAGAGCGCCCGGTAAAATAATCGTGCGCACGATCGCCCAGGTGGAAAGGCCGAACGACTGGCCCATGCGGATCAGACCCCTCGACACGTTGTCCACCCCGCCAGCCGTTGCGATCACCGTGGGGAAGAACACGCCGAATGCCAGGGTGGCGATTTTCGAGCCCTCCCCGATGCCGAACCAAATGATGAACAGCGGCACCAGCGCGATTTTCGGGATTGGGAACAAAGCCGCTACGACCGCCATGCCGGGGGAGCGGAAGGCTGACCACAATCCCACCGCGAGGCCCATGCCGATGCCGAAGATCGTGCCGGTCACCCAACCGATGCCAAGGCGCATCAACGATGCCGACAGATGCCGCCAAAGCTCCCCGCTGATCGCCAAATGGTAGAGCGCGGCGCAAATGGCGACAGGTGGCGGGAGAAAAAGCGATTTTATCAAGCCGGCCGAGGCGCCCAATTGCCATAGCGCCACCAGCCCCAACAGCGTCCCCGCCGAGGCCCAACCATTGTCGCGCGGCGAAAAACCGCCGCCGCGAAAGCGGACGGGGCCGTTAAGCCGGGGCATCGATACGCTCCCGCTCGGCCGCCGCCGCGTCGTCGCGGATCATGCGCCAGAGGTTTTCCTCGATTGCCAACAGGTCGGGATCGCGCGCCCCGCGCCCCGCCAGGGGACGGTCGATCCGCACGATGTCCCTGATACGTCCGGGACGGCGAGACAGCACGACGATCTGCTGGCCGAGGCGGACCGCCTCATTCAGGTTGTGGGTGACGTAGATTGTCGTGGTGCCGGCGCGGGCGATAATGGACGAGAATTCGTCCAGCAGCAGATCGCGGGTTTGGGCGTCGAGCGCCGACAGCGGTTCGTCCATCAGCAGGCAGGCCGGGCGCACGGCCAGCGCTCGGGCGATGCCGACGCGCTGGCGCATGCCGCCGGAGAGTTGCCGCGGCCACGCGTCGGCGAATTCCGTCAGACCGGTCAGCGCCAGAACCTCGGCGACGCGTTCGGCGCGGGACGGGCATTTTCCCAGCACCAGTTCGATGTTGCCAGCGACACTGCGCCATGGCAGCAAGGAAAAATCCTGGAAGACGTAGCTCAGCGGGTTGAGGCAGTCCGCCGCGATATCCCCCGACACCGTGACCGTGCCGGCAGACGGCAGCAGCATGCCGCCCATGATGCCCAGCAGCGTGGATTTTCCGCAGCCGGACGGGCCGACGAGGACCGAAACCTCCCCCGGTTCGGCGGTCAGGTCGATGCCGTCCAGCACCGTCAGGTCGCGGTAGGCGTGGCAGACCCCGTTCAGAGCAAGGCGCAGACCGCTCATCGGGTCGGGAGGAACCGCGTATCGATCATCGATTTCGGGTCGGAGTCCCCCTTCACCAAGCCCTGCGCCTTGAACCAGTTGACCTGCGCGATGACATCGGCCACGTCCAACGCCGCGCCCTCGTCATAATATCCAACACCGGCCAGGATTTTGGCCCGCGCGGCCGGATCGCCGGTGAAGACGTATTTGGCGATGAGCGGGATGGCTGCCTCGGTTTTGGCGTCGTTTACCGGTTTGCCCTGGGCATCCAGTCGCAGAAACGCCGCTCGGTAATCCGCCACCCCACGCTGGTAGGCCTTGGCGAAGCGCTTCAGCAGGTCGGGCTTGTCGGCGATCATGCCCGTTGTCGCGAACACCGCCGTCAACTGATACGGCACTACGTCCCCTGCCCAACCCAGAATATGCGCCTGGTTGGACGCTACCAGCGCCTTGGCCTGCGACGCGATGGCGATCGTCGCATCCACCTGCCCGCTGCCCACCGCGGCGACCATATTGGAAACCTGCTGCACCGGCCGCAGGGTGACAGACTTGATGTCGAAGCCTTTGGCCTCGGCGATGCGCCCGACCATGTAGTGGAACGACGAGCCATACTGCGTGATCGCGAAGCTGTGCCCGCCGAGCTTGTCGATGCTGGTGAGGCCGGCTTCGAAGGCCTGGTTGGAGGCGAGTATGGCGGATCCCTGATACCCCTTTTGCTCATGCAGTCCGCCGCCGATGACTTTCAGCGTGCCTTTTTCGGCGAGGTTGAAGAACCCGCCGGTCAGCGCGGTGAGGCCGATGTCGATATCGCCCGACACCGCGGCGGCGGCGATGGGCTGCGCGGCGTCGAAGAATCGGAAGGTCAGGTCGATGCCTTCGTCGCGGAAATAGCTGCTTTCCTGCGCCATATAGAGCGGCGCGGGGGACAGTGTGTGCAGCAGGCCCAGGCGGAGGGGGTCGGCCGCGTGGGCGCAAAAGGGAACCGACAGCATCAATGCGATCGTCCAGCGGCGGAAGGCAGCAATCATCTTCTGTTTCCCCTTTACGGCGTCCGCGCCGTTACCTGCCCCAGCAGCGGTTGCAGCGCGTATTTCTCCAAATCGAGATAGGTCGGATACCGCACGCGCACCATCGGGCGTTCCTCATCTTCGTACCACCGTTTCGCCCGCCCCTCGCGGTCCTTGCGCCGCCCTTTCTGGAAGACGTCACGGTACAGCAAGGGCGAGATGCCCAAAAATGGGACGAACTCAACGCGCCCGGGATCATGGCCGTCCACCTCGATCTCATGCGCGTGCAGCACTTTGGCCAGACTTTTCGGGTATGGTTCGATATAAACAACCCTACGAATGCCGGCCGCGAGAATATGCTTGGTGCAGTTATGGCAGGGAAACGTGGTGCAATAGAGCGTGGCGCCTTTAATTGCCTTTCCAAGGCGTGCGGCATCGCACAGCGCGTGCATCTCCGCGTGGACGACCCGGCCATACTCCGTGAGGTCCATGACCGCGGCGTCCTTCAATGCGCCCCCCTTCCCGGTCAGATCGCGAACCATATCGGTAGGGGAACCGAGGCTCAGCGCCTTGTCGGATAGCAAATGCGACGCCTTCAGTTTCTGAAACAAGTCCCGCAGAACGACGCGAATTTCCAGCGCGTTCGGATCGTGCCCCAGACGTACATCGCGGAAATCGGGATCCTCGGAATCCCAATAGGCCCCGCCGAAAGCTCTTGGAACTTCATTGCAGCCTTGCGTAATAATTTCTCCATCGTCGGAGAATATCGCGGCGCCGACCTGCCGCGACAAATCCGTCGAACGGAGTGCCGCCGATGCTGCGGCATACATGCCGAATTCGTCTTTCGAGGGACCGATATCCGCGCGCCCGAAGAAGGCTTGCACAAAACGGGTTAACTTCGCATCCATCGCCGGCCGGCTCAGTCCGTCAACGAAGACATCCCCACGATGGAAGGTGTCGCGCAGCTGCTGACCGTAGTCGTCATCCTCATTTTCGTCGGTCTCGATCAGAGAATCGGCGAGACCCGACGCACCGCCCGGCGGCATCGCGGCGGGTGGCGACCGGCGGATCAGGTCTTGCAGCAGACGCTGACGCCGGTCCCGCGAACCATGTCCGGACACCAGCACGAACTGCCGTCCGTAAACCCAACGAAAGAAATCCACCTCCTCGGGCCGCTTCAACTGACGCAGGATATAGGCGACTCGTTCCACGGGTTGTTCCCCGGTTGCTTCCGCCAGCGCGTTTCGGCGCGATCGGATTGCCATCGCGCCGATGCGCCCGAGTGTGGCTGGATCGCCGAAATGGCGGCACATCTCTTTACCATATTGCATCTTATACAAGGAATCGGCGTAAAAACCCTCGCGTTCACCTGGGACCACGAGGCCGAACAGCGTCATTTCCTCGGCAATTCTAATTTGTTGCGGACGATAGCCGACCGCGCGCAGCGATACCTCCAGACTTTCTGACATCGCGTCCATATCGACGCCGATGGGGCCGGCGAGGCCGAGCACGATCTCGGGGTATCGAACGAAGGGAAGCGTCTGCGGCATCGTACCTCGATCATCGGGGCTGACGGGCTTGCCGGTTACCCATACAATGTCACAGGATTTGTGCTAGTGAGATTGTGCCATGGATAGTGAGAACGTTGTGGACCATCGGAGCAATAGCATAGATCCCGCCGTAGCGGCCCTTCTGCGGGATATCTCGGACCTTGCCGAGCGGGCGAGCGTCCAATTTATCCCCGATGCGGAAAAGCTACGCGTCTTCTCGGCGGCATTCGCGGAGTCGCGCACACGGGCGCAGGCGGCGACCGCGCGTCCGATACCCCGCTGACCTTTCCGAGCGGGACGTGCTAACCCCCCGCGCATGGCTCCTCCCCTACTGCTCCTGCAAGATGTCAATCTCACCTTCGGCACCGCCCCCTTGCTGGCGGGCGCCGGCCTGGGTGTGTCTGCTGGGGACCGCATCTGCCTCGTAGGGCGGAACGGGTCCGGCAAATCCACGCTGCTACAGGTCGCCGCGGGGTCGATCCCGCCCGACTCCGGCCGCCGGTTCGCCCAGCCCGGCGCGACCATCCGGTATTTGCCGCAGGAGCCCGACTTCGAGGGGTTCGCCACCACGCTTGCCTATGTGGAGGCCGGGTTCGACGGCGCCTCCGCCGACCACTACCGAGCCGCGTATCTCCTGGAGCAGCTCGGTCTGACCGGCGCCGAGGACCCGTCGATGCTATCCGGCGGCGAAGCCCGCCGCACCGCTCTGGCCCGCGTACTGGCCCCCGAACCCGACATCCTGCTGTTGGACGAGCCGACCAACCATCTCGACCTCCCCGGAATCGAGTGGCTGGAAAAGGAACTGGCCGGCATGAAATCCGGCATCGTCCTGATCAGCCATGACCGACGGCTGCTCGAACGCATCTCCCGCGTGACGCTGTGGCTGGATCGTGGGGTAACCCGTCAACTCGACCAGGGATTCGCCCATTTCGAGCCCTGGCGCGACGCCGTGTTGGAGCAGGAAGAAACCGACCGCCACAAGCTCGGCCGCAAAATCGTCATGGAGGAAGACTGGCTCCGCTATGGCGTCACTGCCCGGCGCAAGCGCAACCAGAAGCGACTGGGCGACCTGCATGCGCTGCGCAAGAAACACCGCGAACAGCGCGGCGCGTTGGGCAAAGTGCGGATGGAGGCGGCCGAGGCCGATCTGTCCGGCCGCCTCGTCATGGTGGCCGAGGGCGTCAGCAAATCCTACGGCGACCGACCCATCGTCCGGGATTTTTCCGCGCGCGTTATTCGTGGCGACCGGGTGGGCATCGTCGGACCCAACGGCGCCGGCAAAACCACCCTCCTGAACCTGCTGACGGGAGAAATCGAACCCGACACCGGCGAGGTGAAGATCGGCACCAACCTCGCGCAGGTCACGCTGGACCAGCGGCGCGAAACCCTGGACCCCGGCCAGACGCTGTCGCAGGCGTTGACCGGCGGGGCGGGCGACACCGTGGACGTCGGCGGGCAGACCCGCCACGTCGTCAGCTACATGAAGGATTTTCTCTTTGGCCCCGAACAGGCCCATACCCCGGTCGGGGTGTTATCGGGGGGGGAACGGGGACGCCTGACATTGGCTCGGGCTTTCGCCAAGCCGTCGAACTTGCTGGTGCTGGATGAGCCGACCAACGACCTCGATCTGGAAACGCTGGAGCTGTTGCAGGAACGCCTGGCCGATTACACCGGCACGGTGCTGCTGGTCAGCCACGATCGCGATTTCCTCGACCGCGTCGTCACGTCGGTCATCGCAACCACCGGCGATGGGGTCTGGACACAATATGCCGGCGGCTACACCGACATGCTGGCCCAACGCGGGCCGGCGAAAAGCGCCGCCGCGTCGGATTCGAAACCGAAATCCAGCACAAGCCAGGCCATGCCGCGCGCCGCGTCCAAACGCATGACGTTCAAGGACAAGCACGCGCTTGAAACGCTGCCGAAGCGTATTTCCGGCCTCGAAGCCGAGATCGCCAAATTCAATCGCCAGCTCGGCGACGCGAATTTGTACGCCAAGGATCCGGTGAAGTTTGCCGCGATTTCCCAGGCTTTGGTGGAATCGCAGGCCGCGCTGACCTCCGCCGAGGAGCATTGGCTGGAACTGGAAATGCGGCGGGAGGAAATGGGGGCCTAGACCATGATCGTTTGCGGTCGCACGCGATCTCGGCGTTGGATCATGGTCTAAGCCTTTGTTTGAGAGGGTGATTCACGCCCGAGGTTGAAGTCAACCTCAAGCGATCACGCTCTAAGGCGTCCAGGTTCTACGAAAAATACATCCGCGAGCATCCGTGACGGACTATGCATGAGCCACGGCCCCAATCACGCCGCCTCATTGGCGGATAGCCGTATCAGCACCTCGGCCGGAATGCCCAGCCGTTCGTGCAACCGCCGGATCATTCCGATCGACAGCCCGCGCTTGCGGTTCAGCACTTCGGCGATGCGCGTGCGGGTGCCGATAACACCTTCCAGGTCCTTCCGGGTCATCCCCATCTGCTCCATCCGGAACTTGATGGCTTCCACCGGGTCGGGCGGACCCATCGGGTCGTGCTTGGCTTCATAGGCATCGATCAGCGTCGCCAGCACATCCAGACGATCGCCCTTCGGTGTCCCATTCGCGGCACCCCAAAGCGTTTCTACCTCTCCCATTGCCGCCTCATAATCCGCTTCCGAGCGGATTGGCTTCACGTCACCTGCCATGGTCGATCTCTTTCACGTCGATGCGGTCGTAATCTCAGTGAGTTACGATCCACTTGATCCAAACGATGCCCTTATCGAAGGCCACAGACACAACCAGTCGGTAGTCGTTGCCTTTAATGTTGAAGACAATCCGGTCGGCGCTGACGATGCTGGCGGTGGCGTAAAGCCTCTTCACATCGGCCGTGCTGTCCCATTCTGCCTTGCGAACTTCATCGAACCAAGCGTCCAGTGCCGCTTTCAGCGCTGGCTGGTCCCGATGACCGGCACGCCCGGCGACGAATTCCCGTAGAGTGCGCCGAGCGATCATCCGCATGAAAATCTACTAGCACGCGCCCATAATGGGCGCAACCGTAGACCTACGCCGGCATAGACCTCGACATGCCCGCCGACAGCGCCTCGTCGAGGACCTCCGCGAACGCGGGGGCCTGAAAGGCTCCGAGCTGGGGCCCGACCGACAATCGCCATTCGACCGTCTTCGGGACCGCCTGATCGTGGTGGGAAACGACCGCTTTTTGTCCTCGGCTGCTCATGTTTGCCTCTGGTTCCAATACGGTCCGTATGTCCACAGTGCATCGTACCGTCATTGGTCGGTAGGATATGGCGTCCCGTGCGCATCGCGAGTCTCCGGGCAACGGCCCAGCTGCGTCCCGATCCAAATTGGGAGCCACGAGGCCGATGGTGCGGAACGCTAATAGTCGTGGGTGCCGGCATCCGCCGGCATGACGGTGGGAGGATGGGGTCGCCGGCCGGGGTTCGGGCCCATCTGCGCAAATCTGCGTCATCTGCGGACAAACCTTTTCCGGCGACCTCGCGCGCACCTGCAAAGGGCGACCGTTCCCAACCCCGCCGCCAACCCAAATCCACCCAACTCCAAACCCCACTCTTGACATCCGACCCGTCCCGGCCTTTTTACGCCGCCTGCCGTGTAGGGGTGTAGCTCAATTGGCTAGAGCGCCGGTCTCCAAAACCGGAGGCTGGGGGTTCGAGACCCTCCACCCCTGCCAGCACGGCAGAAAGCACAGATTTCAAGGAGTTATGGCGGCGTGGCGTTTGAACCGGCGAAATTCTTCCGCGAAGTGCGGAGTGAGGTGATGAAGGTCACCTGGCCCTCCCGCAAGGAAACGCTCGTCACCACTGGCTTGGTGTTCGCGATGGCGGCCGTCACCGCCATCTTTTTCTTCGTCGTCGATCAAATCATCGGCTTCGGGGTCCGCGAATTGTTCGGCATGAGCGTCTGAGAAGGTAACATACGGTCATGGCCAAGCGTTGGTATGTGGTTCACGTCTACTCCGGCTTCGAGAAGAAGATCGCGCAGCAGATCAAGGATCAGGCGATTCAGAGCGGCCTCGGCGAACAGTTCGAGGAAGTGCTTGTCCCCTCCGAGAACGTCGTGGAAATGCGGCGCGGCGTGAAGGTCAGCAGCGAGCACAAGTTCTTCCCCGGCTACGTCCTGGTGAAGATGGACCTGACCGACGATGCCTGGCATCTGGTCAAGAACACCCCCAAGGTCACCGGCTTCCTGGGCAGCAAGACCAAGCCCAGCCCGATCCCGGAAGCCGAAGCCCAACGCATCCTTAAGCAGAGCCAGGAAGGCGTCGAACGCCCCCGCCCCGCGGTGCTTTTCGACATCGGCGAGCAGGTTCGCGTGTCCGACGGCCCCTTCGCCAGCTTCAACGGCACGGTCGAGGAAGTGGACGAGGAAAAAGGCCGCCTCAAGGTCAGCGTGTCGATCTTCGGCCGCTCCACCCCGGTGGAGCTGGAATACGGGCAGGTCGAGAAGGTCTGACGTCAGGCGGTTTTCGCGGCTTGTTCGGTGTGAATGGAGCCGTGCGCCGCCCAATTTGGAAAGCCGACCGACGAATTGGACGAGCCCGATGACGGGTTGCGTAAACGGCAGATCGCCAAGTCCGGCGATGCCGGGGATGGTAAACGGATAAAAAGATAACCACTGCGGGACGGAACCCGGTCGTCCGCGACCCCGACACCTGTGAGAAACAAGCGCTCGTACGGTGCCAGCACGATCCGCCTCCTACCCCAGAACCCCCAGCGCCGCTTTGACGCCAAACTCGCCCGGCAATGCGCCCCTCGGGAACAGCCGCGTCACATGCCCGATCTTGCGTCCTGGATGGGCCTCGGCCTTGCCGTAGTGGTGCGGGATCAGGCCGGGTGAAGCGAGGATCTCGGGCCACAGCGCGGCTTCGTCCGGCCCCACCAGGTTCTTCATCACTGCGTCCGAATGCCTTGTCGCCGGCGGCAAAGGCAGGCCGGCGATCGCGCGGATATGTGCCTCGAACTGGCTCATGGGGCAGGCGTCGATCGTCCAGTGGCCCGAGTTGTGGGGCCGAGGGGCGATTTCGTTGGCCACTACGTTGCCGGCTCGATCGACGAACATTTCCACCGCCAGCAATCCCACCAGATCCAGCGCGGAGACGATGTCGCGGGCGATGCGTTGGGCGGCGGCGTCGACCTCGGGGGCGATGCGGGCCGGGGCCAGGGTGATGTCCAGGATGTGGTCGCGGTGCTGGTTTTCGACGGTGTCGAACGCGGACACCGATCCGTCGGCACCGCGGGCGATCACGACGCTGATTTCGCGGGCAAAATCAACGAAACCCTCCAGGATCAGCGGCTTGGGGGAAAGTCGCTCGAATGCGGGGGCGAGATCCTCGGGCGAGCGTAGCATGGCCTGGCCCTTGCCGTCGTAGCCCAGGCGTGTCGTCTTCAGCACCGAGGGCAGGCCCAATGCCGCTACCGCCGCTTCCAAATCGGCCGGCGTTTCCACGATGCGCCACGGCGCGGTAGCGACTCCGGCATTGTTGAGGAAAGACTTTTCCGCGATCCGATCCTGGCTGATGCGCAGCACGGACGGCGCCGGGCGGACGGGCTTCAGGGACGCCAGCAGGTCCAGCCCCTTGGCGCTGACGTTCTCGAATTCGAAGCTGATCACATCCACCGCCGCCGCGAATGCACGTAAGGACCCAGGATCCTCGTAATCGCTGATGGTGACGGCGTGCGACACCTGGGCGGCTGGGCTGTTTTCTTCCCGTGTCAGGATGTGGCAGCGGTAGCCGAGGCGGGCCGCAGCCAAGGCGGACATGCGGCCGAGTTGCCCGCCGCCAACCAAGCCGATGGTGGCGTTGGGCGGTAAGGCCCTGTTCATGCCGGGTCGTCGGCCGGTTCGATGGCGACGGCGGCCGTTTGTTCGGCTCTGACGGCGTCCAGACGTTCGGCCAGGGCGGCATCGTGCAGCGCCAGGATGGCAGCCGCCAGCAGCGCCGCGTTCACCGCGCCCGCCCGCCCGATGGCCAGGGTGCCCACCGGGACCCCGGCCGGCATCTGCACGATGGACAAAAGACTGTCCTGGCCCTTGAGCGCGTGGGACTCGACGGGAACGCCGAGCACCGGGAGCGGCGTCCAGGCGGCGCACATGCCGGGGAGGTGGGCCGCGCCGCCAGCACCCGCGATTATGACGTTCAAGCCGCGTGCGCGTGCGGTGGTCGCATATTCTCGCAACCGGTCGGGCGTGCGGTGGGCGGATACGATGCGGGCTTCATAGGCGATGCCCAGCCGGTCGAGCATGGCAGCGGCGTTGCGCATGGTGGGCCAGTCCGACTGGCTGCCCATGATAATCCCTACGCGAGGGGGGATGGCGTCCATCTCAGGCGATGTTGTCGGGGATCAGGCGGCTTTCCAGCCAGCTGACCTCATCCTTGAGCATCAGTTT
>JANXTL010000271.1 GCA_025352375.1 Acetobacteraceae bacterium
GCGGCGGAATCGGGTGCAGCATAGGGTCTTGACGATGGGAGGGAACCCGGCTCAACCCCCACATCAACGCCTTCGCCTGCATGAACCCCGAGGCCGCCCGCCAAGCCCGCGACAGCGCCGCGCGTTGGCGCGCCGGCCGCCCGATGGGGCCGCTGGACGGGGTACCCACCACGGTCAAAGATCTGGTGGATGTCGCCGGTTTTCCGACGCGCCGCGGCAGCCGCACCACCGACCCAACCCCTGTGCAAGACGACGCCCCCATGGTGGTCGGCCTGAAAGCGGCGGGTGCGGTGATCCTGGGCAAAACCACGACGACGGAGTTCGGCTGGAAAACCCCCGGCGACAATCCGTTGCACGGCATCACCCGCAACCCCTGGAACGGGGACTACACGACCGGAGGCTCCTCCTCGGGCGCGGGCGCGGCGGGGGCGGCCGGGTTCGGGCCGCTGCATATCGGCACCGATGCCGGGGGCTCCGTGCGCATTCCGGCCGCGTGGTGCGGGCTGGTGGGGCTGAAACCCAGCTACGGGCGCATCCCGCAATGGCCGTCCAGCGCGTTTGCCTCCGTCTCCTGCGCCGGTCCGATGACGCGGACGGTGCGGGATGCCGCGCTGATGTTCTCCGCCATGGCGCGCTTCGATGCTCGTGACCCGTTCTGCCTGCCCGACGATCCGCGCGACTGGCGCGACGGGATCGAGGACGGGGTGGAAGGGCTGTCGGTCGCCGTCATGTCCCGCCCCGGCTTCGACGCCCCGGTGGATGCGGACGGCATCGCGGCGGTGGAGCAGGCCGCGCGCATCCTGGCCGAGGCCGGCGCCACCGTCGAGGCGCACGACCCCGACCTGCCCGACACCAGCTTGGTGTTCTCGCGTCTGTGGGGGGCGTCGCTGGCGCGGCTGGCCCTGACCATGCCGCCCGAGCAGCGCGCGCTGCTCGACCCCGGCATCCTGGAGGTCGCGAACGAGTTGGGCGGGATGACCGCGATCGAGTTCATGGATGCCGAGGCGATGCGCGCCACCGCCGGCCATGTCATGGCCCGCCTGCACCAGCGTTACGATCTGGTGCTGTGCCCGACCGTGCCGTGCGGGCCGAGCCTCGCGGATGCGCCGACGCGTGAGCCGATTCGGGCGCTGATGGCGGCGTGGGCACCGTGGACGTTTACGTTCAATGTGACCCGCCAGCCGGCGATTACGGTGCCGCTTGGTTTTCGTCAGGATGGGCTGCCGAATTCGGTGCAGATCGCCGCCGCGCAATACCGCGACGATCTGGTATTCCGGGCCGCTCGGGCGATTGAGCGGGCGGGGGTGGGGGGTGATGCTGGGTAGGACCTCGGCACGGAGGTTTTGAGCGGTTGGTAGGGGGGGGGCTGGCCGTCCGCGGAGGCAGGCGTTCGGTTTTGATTCTGACGCCGTCGTGTTTCGGAAAGACCGCTTTGGGTGGGGTGCGGACGTACAACGCCCCGCCCGGCCATGACGGACGGCCCCGCGCGACGGCAGGGTTATGGTCGTGGGTATGTTGTGCTTGGGTGTCAACTCGGGACGATGGCCGGCACGGTTGACGGTGGCGCCTCGCCGATCAGCAGCCCCAGCACCTGGCGCGGGTTTCGCAGATCCCGCCAGTCCCAGTGCCAGGTGTCCGGGCGCCGATCGCGTTCCTTCTCGAAGGATTTTTCCCGGCGTTCCCGCACTTCGTATAGGCGATTGAGGCTGCCGCCGTAGCGGCGTATCACGTTGAGGAACTGGTTCCAGAATTCGCCGGCGCAGAAACCGGGGACGACGCCGAGGTCCAGGCAGATGTAGGTCATGGTACGGCCAACCGGTCGGCGGCGCATCTCGGCATCCAATTCCTCGTCCGTTGGGAGGTAGAACGCGCGCGGATCGTCGTCGCCGAGCAACGCCGGTTCCTTGCGGGGGGCGCGCCGGGGTTCGGCGGGCTTCGCCCGTGGCGGGGCCGGCGGCGGGCGGTGGTGCGGTTGCAGGTCGACGCAGGGCGGCCATACGAAGCGGAGGTTGCGGCCCCTGGCGGCGCGGG
>JANXTL010000274.1 GCA_025352375.1 Acetobacteraceae bacterium
CGCCGCCACGTCAGGTCATTCCGCTGACCCCGGCCCACCAAGGCTACATGCGGCATCATCGGGAGCGGTTCTCGGCCAACGCGTAACCCCTACCTTTAGCGCAACACGCAATCGCGTATACTACCCGCACCAACACCGCCCGGAGCGTGCCACATGCCGTTCGACGAATCGTCCTCCCCTCGCCGGGGCCGCCGTCCGCCCAAGAACGTGATCGGGGGGCCGCTCGAACTGTGCTCCACCACGCCGCTGACCGGGTTCTTCCGCAACGGGTGCTGCGAGACGGGGCCCGAGGACATCGGCAGCCACACCGTCTGCGTCGTCCTGACCGCGACATTCCTCGAGTTCAGCAAGGGCATCGGCAACGACCTGTCCACGCCCCGCCCCGAATTCGGGTTCGGCGGTCTCAACTCCGGCGACCGCTGGTGCCTCTGCGCGCCCCGCTGGCAGGAGGCTTTGGAGCACAACGCCGCCCCCAAAGTGGTCATGCGCGCGACGGAGGAAGGGGCGCTCCGTTATTGCGCCCTGGTTGACCTCACCCGCCACGCAGTGGATCTGGCATAATCCAGGGCTCGGCGATCCCTAGGCCGCGCACCTGAATCCCGGCCTTTAACACAGCCTCGTACGACCGATGATGGTGCCCATGCACGATCAGCCGCGCCCCGGCCGTTCGGGCGAGATCGTCGATGATGCAGAAGCCGTGCGGGTGCGAAGTCGGGGCCTCGTGCGTCACCAGCACGTCGAAACGTTTGGTGGCCAATCGGTCGAAGTCTTCGGGAAAAATGGTGTCACGGTGCCAAAGCGGCAGCCCGCCGCGCCACGCTTCGTGCGGGCGAAGTGAGGCCTGAAATGCGGCGCGGGTTTGGAAATGCGGCGGCTCAATGGCGTCCCAAACCCTGGGCTTGAACACCCCCGGCAGCCCGGCGATGCGCAGCCCGCCAATTTCGGTGACCCGTAATCCAAGGTCGCCGGCCGGGTGCGCTGTGACCAGATTGTCGAACGCGGCCTCGGTCTCCGTATCGTGGTTGCCGAGGATCCAGCGCACGTCCCACCCGGCCTCGATGGCGGGCGCCATGATCGACGGCAAAGGAGCAGGGCAGTCGCAATCGCCGAGGAGAATGAGAGTGCCGGGTGGCCTTTCCAGGCAGGCGCGGAGGATGGGGGAGAAATTTCGGTGCGGGTCCCCGGCGAAGAGGATGGGGTACTTCAATTCCCAACCGCCGCCGCGACCCATTGTGCCCAGGCCAGCACCGCCTTGTCGTCGCCTCGACGCCCGACAATCTGGATGCCCAGGGGCATGCCGTTCGGCCCCAGACCCGCCGGCACCGTGACGCAGGGCACGTGCAACGACGTCCAGACGTAGTTGAACGCCGGGTCGCCGGTCCACTCCAGGCCTTTGGGTGCCTCCCCGGGAGCGGAGGGGGTGATCAGCACGTCCAGCCCGTCCATTGCGTCGGGGAAGGCGCGCTGGGTGCGCTCGAACACGGCGTAGGCCTCTGCGACTTGTTCCGGGGTGCGGGACAGGCCGAATTCGAGGCGTTCGCGCAGGCCCTCGCTGATTTGGTCGCGGGCGTTTTCCAGTTCCCAGCCGAGTGCGCGGGCGCTTTCGTGGTTCATGACGATGGGGTGGGCGTTTATCAGATTGTTGAAGTCGTCCGGCAGTTCGCGGTCGGTGACGCGGGCGCCGGCGCGGTTGAGGGCGTTGGTGACGCGGACGCGGAGGGCTTCGGTCTCCGGCAGCGCGGCTGCGGCGGTGGGGCCCATGCAAATGCCGACCCTCGGGGCGCGGTCGGGTTTGACGTCGGGGTCGCCCAGGTCTCGGCTGGACACGGCACTGGCAAAGAGCGCGCAATCGGCGACTGAGCGGGCCATGACACCGACCGTGTCGAGGGAGGCGGACATCACCTTCATGCCGAACCGCTCGATGGCGTTGTAGGTCGGCTTGTAGCCCACGACCCCGCAATAGGCGGCGGGGCGGATGATGCTGCCGGCGGTCTGGGTGCCGTAGGCGATGGGGAAGAACCCGTCGGCCACGCCGGCGGCGGAACCGGAGGAGGAGCCGCCGGGCGTGTGGCCCAGGCCGGCCGGGTTGGCGGTGGGGCCGGGTTTGCGGGTGGCGAACTCGGTGGTGACGGTCTTGCCCATGACCACGGCGCCGGCTTTTTTCGCCCAGGCGACGGGGGCGGAATCGGCGCGGGGGCGCCAGCCGTCCCAGATGGGGGAGCCGTAGCCGGACGGCATGTCGGCGGTGTCGAGCACGTCCTTAACGCCGATGGGGATGCCGTGGATTGGGCCTTGTTGCGGCGTTTGGGCGCGGGGTTGCGCGGGGTCGAAGTGGTGGAAGGCGTGGACGAGCTGTTCCCGCTCGGCGATGCGGGCGAGGCAGGATTCGAGGAGGTCGCGCGGGTTGAGGGTGCCCGCGGCGATCTGGCGGGTGGCTTGGGTGGCGGTCAGGAAATGGAGGTCTGGCATGGGGTGGCCCCTTTTTCGCGCGGTCTAGGGAGTTTTATGCATGTGATGGTGGTTTGCCAACAAAAGCCGCATCGACCGCCGGGTTCACACCTGGCCTGAGATGGCGCATGGGCCGATCGGGCAGTTTCGTCGCCAACAGGGCGGGTAGAATGCCAACCCAGCTGTCGCTGTTATCGAACACCATCAGAGAATCGGCCCGTTCGTCAAACCAGCGCAGCTGCTCATGCGAGCGACGATAGCGGCGCACCGTGCAATCTGGATCGACATCGTGCCTGCCTATCGCGACGCGTTCCTTCACGCGCTGGGGCGATAACGCCGGTGGGTGCCAGGACACATAGATCAGGTCGATGTAAAACCCTTTGGCCCAGGGTGATCGCATTTGGCCTCAACACCCGAATCCGGTGTGGGCGACTGTAAAAATTGACCGCAAAAAACGCAAATGCGATTGCCCTGGACCGGGTGGCCGGAATTTCCCATGCGTGCGCCCGCCCGTGAGGCAGATGCCCACGGCCGGTGTGGCGGCGATGACGGAGTTGGGGCATCAGCTGGGGACGATGGCGGGCGGCGGTTCGCCGATCAGGCAGCCGAGCGCCCGGCGCACGGTGGATGGGCGCAGGTCCCGCCAGTCGATGTGCCAGGTGTCCGGGCGCCTGTCGCGTTCGCGTTGGAAAATATCCTCCCGTTGCGCGCGCACT
>JANXTL010000051.1 GCA_025352375.1 Acetobacteraceae bacterium
ATTCTTACCGGTTCCGCCGCACCACGGCGCAGCGGAAGGCAGGAAAATCATGACAGGGAGGGAAGAAAGACGCCGCTGATCTGCTGAGCCGGGCCTAGGCCCGGCTCAGCAGATCAAACACCGGAGGGTGGGCCAATATTCGTCAGCACAAGTGGGCCAATATTCATTGTCACAGCTATACCTGTCTCCGGTCCAGGCGACGGCCCTGTTGGAGGGCGCCAGGTCGGACCAAAATCGCCAGATTTATCCGTTCATACTGATTGGACTACGGACCGGGATGCGCAAGTCGGAGATCCTTGCCATTCGCCGTGAGCATGTGAACCTTGACGCGAGGTCAATTTATATCCCCGCGGCGAAAGCGGGTGCCCGCACGCAGCCGATATCGACCGACCTGGCTTCGTTCCTGACCGAATACATCGACACCTTGCCGAAGGGCACGCCCTGGCTGTTTCCGTCGGTGGGAGCCGAGCAGGGGCATACGGTCGATGTCCGCAAGGCATTTGTGCGCGCGGTCACCGCCGCGGGCCTCGACCCAAAACAGGTCGTCCGCCACACCCTCCGTCATACCGCCATCACGCACCTGGTTCAGGCGGGGGTCGATCTGCCAACCGTCAAGCGCATCAGCGGCCATAAGACCATGGCGATGGTCGAGCGGTACGCCCACCAGTCCGGCTCCCATATCGCGGAAGCGATGGATAAGCTCGACGATCGCTATCGACCGAAAAAGAGATCGGCACGTGCTTCCTGATGCCCCGCTTACACAGGAATTACACAGAGGCCGATCTGGCCAAGTTGGCGATGAGCTTCAAATACCCAAAATATTCTCATATATCCGAGGGTTAGAATGGTGCCCAGGGGCGGAATCGAACCACCGACACTGCGATTTTCAGTCGCATGCTCTACCAACTGAGCTACCTGGGCCTCAATCCGCCAAGGGTAAGCCCTCGGCGGAGGCAGGGTGATTACAGCAAGGCGACAACGCGATCAAGCCGCTTGCGGCCCATTGACCGAAGGGGGCGGCGGCGGGTCTTCGTCGAGTTCCTCCGACGGGCCGGGAACCACGTAATGACCGGTCAACCAGCGGCCTAAATCCACATCCGCGCAGCGCTTGCTGCAGAACGGCCGGCTGGTCGGGGTCGCGGTCTTGCCGCAAATCGGACAACGCGGGTCAGCCATGCTCGTGCTCAAGCCTCCAATCTGTTCCGGACAACGCGGGATCGGATCGTAGCGTCAGCGCGCGCCCAGCGCGACGGGTGAGGTCTGGCAGGGCGACAGAATCACGCTGCAAGGCTTCTACAACCGCTGGGGTGGCGCGCAAAGCGGGCAGCCGGCGCGGATCGGGGTCGAGATTGCGCATGATCTGGCGGAGTGCGGCCAACCCGGCGGCATGCGGCCCGGCCAACAACTCGTGCAAAGGCGGATGGATGCGGGTGCGCAGGATTTCCGCCAGGCCCAACGCCGTGAAGCCCATAAAGCGCGGTTTTAGCGGGTCGTCCGCCAGCGCCGCCAGGATGACGGGACCGAGGGCGGTGCGCTTGCGAATCGGCAATCCCGCGAGATCGATAACGATCGCCCCCGAAAGGTTCCGCAACCGGATCTCCCGAGCGAGGAAAGGGGCGACGGAGCGGTTGATGGCGGCGTGAGAGTCCTGCCGTCCGCCGCTGTCGGTATCGATCGCCACCAGCGCCGGTGTGGGGTGGATCGACAGGCGGGCTCCGCCGGGAAGGGTGACGGTTTGTTCGGACAGGGCCTCGACCTGCGATTCGGTGTCGTCGTCGAAGGCTTGCGGGACGATGGTGCACTGTTCGCGGACAAGCGCGGCGAGGGACGGGTCATCCACGACGACGGCCGCGTCTGGATAGAGTGCCGCGAATCGCTCCAGCGCGCTGGGACCACGCCGGATAAGGCCAACGGGTCCATGCGGAACCCCTTCCGTTCCCCGTGCGCTCAGCCGCGGCCCTTTTCCGCCGATCGCCGCCCTGGTCACGCGGACGGGGAGAATCGTTCCCTCGGTCAGGCCTTTGGCGCCTTCGCTGTCGGGCAAGAAGCCGTCGCCATCCGCGAGTGCCACGAATGCACCGGCCATCGACGCCATCAACGCCGTGACGCGCCCGCGATGGATGTCGCCGACCCCATCGGGCTGGCCTGGGCGCCAAATCGCGTAATCCAGCAACCGGTTGTCGCGGACCACGGCCACCCGGACTTCGCCAGGGCTGCACGACGCGAGGATGCGGGCCGCACTCACGGTACCAGCCAGCCGCAACCCCGCAGCAGCTGCGCGGTCTCGAACAGCGGCAACCCCACCACGCCGGAGTAGCTGCCGGACAGCGCCCGCACGAAACTCGCGGCGAGGCCATTGATCGCGTAGCCGCCGGCTTTGCCCTGCCATTCGCCGCTGGCGATGTAGGCATTGGCTTGCTGCGCGGTGACGCGGTTGAAGGTGACGATGCTCTCGGACAGGCGCTCCAGCGTTCGGCCGTCCGGGGTCGTCACGGCAATGCCGGTCAGGACCCGGTGACGGCGGCCGGACAGCAGGGTCAGGCAGGACCGCGCCTCGGCCTCGGTTTCCGCTTTGGGCAGAATGCGCCGCCCGACGGCCACAACGGTGTCGCCGGCCAGCACGATGGCGCCGGGTTCGGTCACAGCCGCCGCTTTGGCGCGGGCCATGCGTTGCGCGTACGGACGCGGCAGCTCATCGCGGAGCGGCGTTTCGTCAATGTCGGGGGAGGCGATGCGGGCCGGTGTAATGCCAAGCTGCGCCAGGAGCATGAGGCGCCGCGGGCTGGAGGATGCCAGCACCAGCGGTGGTGGGGACACCTACTTGAACCGGAAGGTGATACGTCCCTTGCTCAGGTCGTAGGGCGTCATCTCGACGTTGACCCGGTCACCCGCCAGCACGCGGATGCGGTTCTTGCGCATCTTGCCGCTGGTATGGGCGAGGATGCTGTGTTCGTTGTCGAGCTTCACGCGGAACATGGCGTTGGGCAGCAGCTCCATCACCGTGCCGCTGAATTCGATCATGTCTTCTTTGGACATCGGGCCTCATTGTCTGTTCAATTCGCGCGGAACATGGTCGCGGCCGTGCGGAAGGTCAAGTTATCCCGCCGCGTCGCCGTCCGGCGGGAAATCGACATCGAGATAAATGTCCGCGAGCGGCACCGAAATGCCGATCTCCGGCATGGCCAGGTCGGCATCGCCGTCCACGACCGTGCCGACCCACATTCCGTTCATGCGGGTGAAGACCGTCGCGGACTGGCTGGTTTGTTCGAGGATGACATAGCGCTGGATCGAGTCGGTATTGCCGTATTCGCGGGCTTTGACGAACCGGTCGATGCGTGAGGAGCTCGGGCTGACGATCTCGAAGACGACAACCGGGTTTGCCGCGATCGTCGCGTTGTTGGGCTGGAGGTGGCAGTTCACCAGCATATCCGGGTAGCGGATGCTGCCCGCGACCTCGATCTTCACATCGGGACCAAGCGGTTCGCACCGGCTGCCGCGCAGGCGGAGCATCAGAGCCAGGTTGAGATTGCGCTGGATTCTGGCATGCACCGAAGGTGCCGCCGGTCATTGCCACCGGGGCGAAGCCGTCGAATTCCCACTTGAATTCCTGCCGTTCCTCCCGGGCGAGGAATTCACCCCGTGTCATCGGTTTGCGGTGTGCGCTGCTCATGCGGGCATCCTACCACGTTTGCCGGCACGGGGTATTCCCCCTTGAGCGTGCGGAACGTGTCAACGACTTTGATACACCCGGTTCGAGAATTTAAGCTTGGACCATTAGCTTCGTTTGAGGCGGGTTGATCCAAGCGGCGGTGGGTTTATCGGGCGGGTTCGGTCTTTTGTTTGCGAAGCGGGCGCGATTCTCCCGGAACGCGCGGTCGAGCGTGTCTTGGCGTGCCGCGAGATCGTTCGCCACCTGAGTGGATGGCGAAAGCGAAACGCATTTTTGAAATCAATATCTGGCCGAACATGGGGTCACCAGACGATCTGTTCGAAATCGCACGCCAACAGGTCAGAATTTCATTCAAACCCCTCAAGCCCGTCCCAATCACCACGGCGAGGCTCGTGATTGTCTGGATGGACTATTCCCACCTCCTCAAGAGTCGCCTCGCCCCTATCCCAGTTGCAAGGCCCACAGGTCAGGACAACATTATCAAACTCGCTGGTCCCGCCTCGTGAGTGCGGAACAAGATGGTCGTATTGTGCCCACATGCACAGCAGGGCTGCGTGCATGTCCACGTTCCTCGTTCCCCATGGAATGGCGGACGGATACTCTTGTTGAATCCTCTTTCTCACGTTGGCTCTCACGACAGGGATTTTACAAAACCTACAGTAATAACCGTCCCTTTTATGAACCCGAATCGTCGTTTGGGCTGATGCATAGCGCGGCTTCGCCCTTAACCTCTTATCCTTTATGCTCAGCGGAGCGTTTGGAACACGCCGAAGCCTGATATAAGGTCGCTTTCCATCCTCATCTGGTTCTGTCCACTTTCTGATAACTTTGTTGTCAGCCAAACGAAAAAGCTCGTCTGCCACAGAACGCTCTCCGCGCATATGCGCGGAGACGGCTGCCTTCAGAAAGTGCGCCGCCTCTTCGATCTCGGGAATTGGAAGGCGGAAACAAGAACGCGCGAAACTGCCGCCATGCATTGGAATTTGGTCGTCCGAGAGCGTCATCAATATAACTCCTCTGTTGTCGAACGCTGGGGAACCGTCGCGCAAGCTGAATCATTCCAGAGGCCGCTTGTATGAACTCAAGTATTGAGCCCACATCGTCGTCTACTATTAATAACGGATTTCATCGAGACCAATAAGCTAACTAGACTTCGCAAAGCGCAGATCATGCTCAGTCCCCGGATTGAACGTGACCAAGTCACCTTCGCCATAGAGCATTTGAAAAACGTAGTTGGTTCCACCTGGGCCCAACGCCCAAAAGACAGGAACCTTTCGCTTCCTGAGCGCCGTCAGTTTGCGGAAGGCATTCTTCTCCAGGTCAGACATTGATGCTTCACACTGCACATTGTTGGCGGCAAATTGCAGCATAAGCTTCACGAGCCGGTCGAGTTCTGAAGTGGACTTCTTAACCTCGCAAGCGACATGCTCATTCTTCAGGTCCGGCCGATTATAGGCCACGAGATCAAACGCCCAGTCTAAAGATTGCGTTCCAAGAAATTCGCTTGGCCAACCATATTCAAAATGGAGTCGCGCAAGCGCCGCGACGGTAATTATCGGTTCTATCCAGAGAAAAAAGGGGCGGGGCGTGAATTTCTTCCAGCCGGGACTGAAAAACACCTCCTTGGCCGAGCTCCTCGGCGCACGATATTCCCCGCGACCGACATGTTCGACCAAATTGGCGTCGAGCGCCCGCAAGAAATCTCTTGCATCTAATAGGGTGATTTTTGACCAATCCGGCTTGAACCCAGAAGAGCCACACCCGCGGCTCGGGTCATCGCAATATTTAGGGAGCAGGTCGCCCAAGACCCGGTCTTTAAAAGGCTCTAGCGTCATATTGACCCTCAATTCTCACAGGGTGCAGGTGCGCCGTGGCTCCGATTCGGCGAAAGTCTTCTCTAAAACGGAGCTTGATCGCTGAACAGAGGAAACCCGCCAACCTGACAGCCACTTCCCGATTGAGGGTCCGTGATATGACCCCAAACCGGGGCACGTCAAGTGTCGTTCAACTGCTCCAGTTTCGGGCTCGTTGGCCAGCCCGGAAATGCGGCCAGGCCGTTGCCGCGCACAGTGCCATGCACCGCCGGATCGAGCAGATGGAACGACGTCGGCGCCAGGCACATCGCCGACCAGCCGCCTTGCTCCACCGGCTCCCGACTAACACGCCGTTGCACCACAGTGCCCCAATCCGATATCGCCACGTCCTGAGTGGATGATGTCCCCAGGGGTGGTGTAGGGGCCGGTGGATAACGCGCCTGCACACGCGACCGCCCAGAGTCAGGCGGGGGCAGGCGAGTTACCCACGGACGCCGCGAGCACGACTAATCTGGCTCGCCAGCGGTCGGGAGACGAAAATCCGAATATGGCAGGCCTTCGCTCCAACGCCCCGTGGGAAACGACCTAGAGCGTGATCGCTTGAGGTTGACTTCAACCTCGGGCGTGAATCACCCTCTCAAACAAAGGCTTAGACCATGATCCAACGCCGAGATCGCGTGCAACCTCAAACGATCATGGTATAAGCCGCCCTTCCGCTTCCATCCAAACCAGCCCGGAATCGGAGGTTCGTTCCAGCCCTCCGCACCAATGGCGAAGTCACAGCCCCCCGCGCCGGATAGTGCGTATCGGCGCCCGGTTTGTAGCCCGTCCCGGATGGTCGAGGCCGTCTCGCCAACCAAGCCCCCCGCTCCGCGTCCATACCCACATACAACTGCATTAGGAATCCGATCACAAAGTTCTTGCTTCGTTCTCCAAACCCTGCTACCACCATACCCATGACCCGAACAGCCTCAACCACCCCGGCACAAGCGAAACCCCGCCCCATCCCGGGGCGCATCGGGGCTGTTCTCCACGTCCTCGCC
>JANXTL010000091.1 GCA_025352375.1 Acetobacteraceae bacterium
CCATGATCGTTTGAGGTTGCACGCGATCTCGGCGTTCGATCATGGTCTAAGCCTTTGTTTGAGAGGGTGATTCACGCCCGAGGTTGAAGTCAACCTCAGGCGATCACGCTCTCAGGGCGCTATTGCGTGGGCAATCATGGCTCGAATATCGGGAAGATGTTCCCGCCCCCAGAAAATCTCCCCGTCCAGGACGAATGTAGGCACGCCGAACACGCCGATCGCCTCGGCCGCGCGGCTGACGGCGGCGACCTCGGCGCGCCCTTCCTCGGCCCAATCGGGGAAAGAACCCGCGTCGCACCCAACCTCGGTCAGGACGGCGGCGATGACCGAAACATCCTCGATATCCAGTTCCCGCCGCCAGAAGCGCTCGAACACGATGTCCTGGTATCGGCGAAACACGCCGTCCCCTTGCTTCAAGGCAAATAGCATCCCGGCGGCGGCATTGGAGGAGTCCCAGATTTTCTGGGTGCCGCGGATCGTCAGCCCTATCTTTCGGGCCTGCCGGCGGCAGTCCATGTAGCTGTAGCGCACCCGCCGCCATTGGTGGGCGTTGCGGCTCTCCTCGATGACCTGCCCATCGGCGCCCAGCATGGCGGAGCCAAGGAATTGTGGAATATCCAGAATATAGGGCAACCAGCGCAGGCGGACCGCCAGGTCCCGCTCCAACGCGTATGCCTCGTCCTTCGCCAGGTAGGCGTAGGGGCTTTTGAAGTCGATGTAGACGGTAACGATGCGGTGCTCTGTCATCCCGGCAGGTTATCGCACAGTGCGCGGCCCGGCTATAAGGCCGCGCATGCACGCCATGATCCTCCGCCTGACCGATCACCTGCCACGCGGCGTGCGCGCGCACGTTACCGCCGAACGGGTGGCGACCCTGGTGCAATTCGTGAAATTCGGGGCGGTGGGGCTGCTCGGCCTCATCATGGATACCGCGACGGTCTACGCGCTGCGCGGCCGGCTGGGATTGTACGGCGCCGGCATCGTCGCTTATTGCGTGGCGGCGAGCGCCAATTGGCTGGTGCACCGGATGTGGACCTTTCGCGGACAGGGTAGCGGTCCGGCGCACCACCAATGGGGGCGGTTCATGATCGCGAACCTCGTTGGGTTCGTGCTGAACCGGGGTGCCTACGCGCTGATGGTGACCTTCGTCGCCGCCGCGGCCAGCCAACCGGTCATCGCCACCACCGCGGGCGCGGTCGCCGGCCTATTCGTCAATTTCTATCTGTCCCGCCGATTGGTCTTTCGTTGAGCGGGTGCTCGGCAACAGGTTCGTTGTGTGTTCTGCACATGAAAATAAATCGTCAAAATCGAAAATAGGCGCATACCCCAGTCTGTGCCGTTAATCTTTTGATAACCTTTACCCCCTGACACTGCCCCCATCGCGATCAACACAAGCGGTGGGATCATGTTTGACAGTCACGGCAAATTCATCGACCGGATGCTACTGCCCGAGGGTGCCTCCGGTTTTCATCCGATTTCCTACGTCTCGCGCCTGTACATGCCGCCGGCGCCGCCAGCCTGGCGGACGCGCGGCAAGCGTTGCATGGACATCGCGCTGGCATTGGTCGGGCTGGCCCTCGGGGCGCTGCCGATGTTCCTTGCCATGGCGGCGATCAAGCTCGGCAGCACCGGCCCGGTGCTGTTTCGCCAACGCCGCATCGGCCGGGACGGGAAGCCGTTCGTGTTGCTGAAGTTTCGCACCATGCGGCATGGGTCCGAATGCGGGGAGTTGCGGCAGACGACCCGGGACGATCCTCGGGTCACCCGAGAAGGCGCCTGGCTCCGGCGGACGTCCCTCGATGAATTGCCGCAATTCATCAACGTCCTGCGCGGCGACATGTCGGTTGTCGGCCCTCGCCCGCACGCGCCGGGCACCCGAGCGGCGGGATGGCTGTTCGAGGATGTGACGCCGCGTTACGCGGAACGGCATCGGGTCAAACCGGGCATGACCGGTCTCGCGCAGACCCGCGGCTGGCGCGGCGAAACCGATACCGAACAGAAACTGCTCGGCCGCCTCGCCAGCGACCTGGAATATATCGAGACCTGGTCGCTGGGCCTCGACGTGAAAATCGTGCTGCGCACCATCCCGTTGGTGCTGCGCATGCTCAACGCCTACTGAGCCGGGGGTCAGTCATGTCCGAAACAATCGAGCGGATCGACCTGCGGGTTCTGGAAGCGGCGGCAACCCTGCCGAAGGAACGGGAGAACTGGCGTGCGGACCCGGCGCCCGATTTGCCGCCTTTGCTGGGTATCGCGCAGCCTCAGGTCGCCATCCTGATCCCGTGCTTCAATGAGGAGGCTGGCATCGGCGGTGTGGTCGCCGCTTTCCAGGCCGCCGTGCCCAACGCCACCGTCTACGTCTACGACAACAACTCCACCGATCGCACCATGCTGGAGGCTCGGGCGGCCGGGGCGGTGGTCCGGTGGGAGCGGTTGCAGGGTAAGGGCCACGTCGTGCGGCGCATGTTCGCCGACGTGGACGCCGACATTTTCGTTCTCGTGGACGGGGACGGCACCTACGATGCGGCCGCCGCCCCGAGCATGCTGCGGATGTTGGCCGAGGGGCAGTTGGATATGGTCAGCGCAGCGCGAATCCCAACCGAGGCCGAGGCGTATCGCCTTGGCCATCGTTTCGGTAACGCGGCATTGACCGGCATGGTGCGGCTGGTGTTCGGCAATGGCGTCAGCGACATGCTGTCCGGTTACCGCGTGTTCAGCCGCCGCTTCGTCAAATCCTTCCCCGCGCTGGCAACACGCTTTGAGACCGAGACGGAGTTCACCATTCACGCTTTGGCACTGAACATGCCCGTGGGGGAGATCAGCACCGCCTATCGCGGCCGCGCCGCGGGATCGCGTTCGAAGCTCAACACGATCGCCGACGGGTTCCGCATTCTGCGTTCCATCCTGACCCTGATCGAACAGGAACGTCCGCTCCAGTCCTTTACTTGCGTGGCGCTGCTGCTCGTGGGAGCCGGGTGCGTTCTGGGCCTGCCGGTGGTGTCGGATTTTCTCCAATTCGGCCTCGTCCCGCGTCTGCCCACGGCGGTTCTGGCGACAGGGCTGGTGCTGCTCGGGTTTATGTCGTTGGGCTGCGGGCTGGTGCTGGATGTCGTGTCGCGCGGCCGGACGGAGATGAAGCGCCTGGCTTACCTGGCGATTCCGCCGGTGCGGGGGAGCATATGATTTCCCATGTCGCCGGCGCATGGCATCCGCCGATCGGGGACTATGACGCCGATGTCGTTATCCTGGCCTTCGATCGCCTGGACGAAACGGTCGAGGCCATCCGTTCGGCGTTGTCGCAAACCGGTGTCACCCGGCACGTCACGAT
>JANXTL010000096.1 GCA_025352375.1 Acetobacteraceae bacterium
AATTCATGATTGTTCTCCCCGCAAATCCGCCTGAAACCGGTCGCGCCAGCGTTCCAGGCTGTTTTCCTTCATCACCTTAATCATGGCGGCGTGGCGTTCCTGCCGCTCCTCAATGGGCATCGCGATGGCCTGATCCATCGCCGCGGCCATGCCTTCTTCGTCGTAAGGGTTGACCAGCAGCGCCGTCTCCAGTTCGTTCGCCGCGCCGGCGAATTGCGACAGGATCAGCACGCCAGGATCGGCGGGGTTTTGCGCCGCCACATATTCCTTGGCCACCAGGTTCATGCCATCGCGCAATGGGGTCACCAGGCAGGCCTGCGCCTCGGCGTACAGAGGCATCAGCACGTTGCGGGGAAAACTCTTGTTGAGGTAACGCAGCGGCACCCAATCGACCTCGGCGAAGCGGCCGTTGATGCGGCCGGCCTCGCCTTCCAGTTCCCGGCGAATTTCCTGGTAGGTGTCGATATCGCCCCGCGACGGCGGCGCGATCTGCATGAACGTCACGTTGTTATGCCAGTTTGGGTAGTCCTGCAGGAACCGCTCATAGGCCATGAAACGCTGGCGTAGCCCCTTGGAATAATCCAGCCGGTCCACACTCAGAATAAGCCAATCCAGCAGCGTGGCGCGCAGCCGCGTCGCCACCCGGCGATTGGCGGCGAGGCCGGCCTGAGCCCGCACTTCATCGACATGCACGCCAATCGGATACACACCGGTCTTCACAACGCGGTCGAACGCTGCAATCGCACCGTCGCCGATCATTCGACCGCCGGACCAGCGAATCGCGTAGTCGAGGAACGCCGCCCGATCCTGCTCCGTCTGAAAGCCCAGCAGGTCGTAGTGGCACATGGCCCGTACCAATTCGGCATGGCACGGAATGGTGCGTAACGTGCCCGGCCCGGGGAAAGGGATGTGCAGGAACAAGCCCAACCGGTTGGTGACACCCAGGTTGCGTAAAGATTCCGCGAAAAACAGCAGGTGGTAATCGTGCGCCCAGACCACATCGTCGGGCCGCATCAGCTTGGCGACCGACCGAGCAAACAGGTCGTTGACGCGCTTGTAGCCAGCGAATTCGGCGCGGTCGTATTTTTCCAACCCGATCTGATAATGCAGCACCGGCCACAGAACGCCGTTAGCGAACCCTCGGTAGTATTGGTCGTAATCGGTGCGCGACAGGTCGATCGTGAACAGGGTGATCGGCCCGACCTCGCGCGCCGGTTGGGGTTCGGCGTTGTCGGCGATCTCGCCGCTCCAGCCGAACCAGACGCCGCCGTGTCCCTTCAACGCGTCGAGCACCCCCGCGGCGAGGCCGCCGGCGGTGGCTTCCCCCTCCTGAATGGGGGCAACGCGGTTGGAGACGACGATCAGACGCGACATATGACTCCCTTGGGGACTCCCGGGGGCAATCGACCCCCGGCAAACTAAGCAGGTTCCGCCGATTTGCCCAATAGTCGGTATCGCCCTGTTGACGGCAGCCGTGCTCCTGTCGCGGCCCCAAACTGAGCCCATTGCACCGATCGGCAGCGGATTGTTCCACCCCGAGCACGCGTGCGGTCCGTTGGTTGGGGCACGAGTCTCTGCTTAGAGCGTGATCGCCTGAGGTTGACTTCAACCTCGGGCGTGAATCACCCTCTCAAACAAAGGCTTAGACCATGATCCAACGCCGAGATCGCATGCAACCTCAGGCGATCACGCTCTAGAACAGCAGACCTTTCTTCAGCAGCCCGTGCACGCCTTTCTCGCCGTTCACCGTCTGCGTCACGTGGAAATCCACTGCCAGGGAACAGAATGCATAGGCCTGCTCTCGCGACAAATTCGATTTTGAGCAGATGAAGGCGATCATCTCCCGCAGGGCCTGTTTCATGGCCTGATCGAGGTCTTCGTTCATCCCCATGCTGATGAAATGCGTGGGCGTCTCGGCGCGAGGCCGCGCGAGGCCGGTGTTTTTATGCAACGTGAAGGTGAATGTGCCGGTCAGGCACATTTCCAGCGCGGTGACGCAGACTTCGCCGTCACCCTGCACCCCGTGCCCGTCGCCGACCGAGAAATTCGCGCCGGGGACCCAAACCGGCAAATACAGCGTCGATCCCGCCGTTAGTTCCTTATTGTCCATGTTGCCGCCGTGAATACGCGGCTCCTTCGAGGCGATGCGCCCGAACGACGGCGGCGGCGCTACCCCCATGACGCCGAAGAATGGTGCGAGCGGCAGTTCGGTGCCCCACGGCAGCGCGCAAATCCGGCGATCCATGTCGACTGGGATGTGCATGATCGTGGTGTCGTGAAAATCCTCCGGCAGTGTGCCGACTAACGGGCGGATCACGTTATAGCCCCAGTTGGCGCCAGGATCGATTTTATCGATACGGATTTCCAGGGTGTCGCCCGGCATGGCACCGGCCACCGCGATGGGGCCGGTGACGATATGGCCGGCTCGCACGCCGGGGTTGGCTTTTAAAATTGCCAGCAGTTCGGCCGGCGATCGCAGGGGTGAGCCGGGCTCCGGCATCACCTCGTCGCGGCCGGAGACGCATTGCACCTCGACGGTATCGCCGGACTCGATATGAAACACCGGCGGGATTTCAGCGTCGAACACGCCGATGCGGACCGTGTCCGGGGCGGCACGCAGGGTGTGGAATGTCATGGGAGTCTCCATTTCAATTTCGTGCATGCGGCGGCAGAGACGTGAAACCACGGATATACGGGATTTCTTATCGATGTTCATCCGTGCTCATCGGTGGATGCACTGTTTTTCATTCCCTACCCCACCATAGCCGGCCGCCTGGATCGGAACGACGTCGCCTTCTCGAATGCGTCGGCCACCTGGAACACCGTTGCCTCCTGGAACGGCTTGCCGACGATCTGCAACGACAGTGGCAAACCCTGGGGGCCGAATCCCGCACACACCGACATCGCCGGATACCCCGCGACATTGAAAGGGATGGTGAAGCTGGGGCGGTCGAACACGTCCCACCGGGGAATGGCGTCCATCTTCGGCGCCTCCCCCGGCGCGGCGGCGGTCAGTACCACATCCAGGCCGCGCATGGCGTCGCGGAGTTCATCGCGCAGTTCGCGGCGGCGGCGCACCGCCTGCACGTAATCCACGCCGGACACCAAAGCGCCCAGCATAAGCCGGCGTTGGACTCGGTCCCCGAAACCATCGAGGCGGGTGCGGGCCCATTCCTCGTAGGCCGCGGCGCGCTCGACCATTGAAATCAGGCTGCCCGCCGCGTGCCAGTCCTGCAGCGGCGGCAGGGTCACATCGCTGACGATGGCTCCCATGTCCCGGAACGCCGCGACCGCGTCGTCGATCGCGGCCAGTTCCGGCGCGGACACCGGGGAATCCGCTTCATGAAAATGCCGAATAACGCCGATACGGGCGCCCCTGAGACTGGTGCCCAACAACGCGGAATAATCCGGCACCGGCCGGTCAGCACTCGCGGGATCTTTGGGATCGTGACCGGCCAGGACTTGCAGCATCAGGGCACAATCCTCAGCCGTCCAGGCCATCGGCCCGACGGTGTCCAAGCTGAACGCCGCAGGCGCCACACCGGCCCGCGACACCAACCCATAGGTCGGCTTGATGCCCGCGATGCCGCACAAAGCCGCGGGGCCGCGGATCGATCCGCCGGTGTCCGTGCCGATGCCGCACAGGATCATGCCCGAGGCCACGGCCGCGGCCGTGCCCGACGACGATCCGGACGTAAAATGCTCCGTATTCCACGGATTGCGGGCCGGCGGGGCCAGGACGTCGAAACTCGGTCCCCCGTCGGCGAATTCATGCGTTGTCAGCTTGCCCATCAGCACCGTTCCGGCAGCGGCGAGTTTCACCGCGCAGGTGGCATCGGCGGTCGGAATATTCCCCTCCAGCAGGCGGGACTGGCAGGTGGTGGGAATGCCCGCGGTATCCACAATGTCCTTCAGGCCCATCGGAATGCCGTGCAGCGGACCGCGCGGCCCATCCTTCATGACGTCCGCCTCCGCCTTACGAGCATCGGCGAGCGCACGCTCCTCGGTCGGATGGATGAACGCGTGCAGTGCCCCGTTCATGCGGTGCATGCGATCCAAACAGGCCTGGGTCAGTTCGACGGGCGACAGTTTCTTCGCCGCGATCAGAGCCGCGGCTTCGGCGACGGTGGGGATGGACATCACATATCCTCCGCCGTGAAGCCAAAACCATGCGCCATCTCCGCCATATGCCCGCGCTTCTGCCGTACCCGGGCCTTCATGGCGGCCAAACCGTCCTGGATGGTCTTGAGGTCGGCTTTTTGCGCCTCGGTCAGCGTCAGGCCGGCATTATCGAGCAGAAAATTAAGCGCCTCATCCGTCAGGGCCTGTGGCATGGCGTGTGCTCCTTCATGCGTTATGGTCGAGACAACGTAGCAGGCCGCATGCCGTAATGAGGAAACAAAAATGACCGACGACACATTGAACGCATTCGTGCCGGGCCCGCGCTGCCAGGTTGCCGGCGCACTGAAAGGCCCGTTGTCAGGCCTGGATTTCGCGGTGAAAGACCTGATCGATGTCGCCGGCTGGCCGACGGGCGGCGGCAACCCAGACTGGGAGCGGGCCCATCCTGTACCCTCGACCCATGCCTGGGTGGTGGAGCAGCTGCTATCGGCCGGCGCCTCGATAATCGGCAAAACCGCCACCGATGAGGTCTCATTAGGCATCCTGGGTGAAAATCCGTTCACCGGCACGCCGCTGAACCCCGCGGCACCGGAACGCGTGCCGGGTGGGTCGTCGTCCGGCTCCGCCTCGGTCGTCGCAGCCGGTGTATGCGACTTCGCGCTCGGCACCGATACCGGCGGTTCGGTGCGCGTGCCATCGAGCTTCTGCGGACTCTATGGCATCCGCCCGACGCATGGGCGACTGGATTTCAGCGGCATCTGCGCCCAGGCGCCATCGTCCGACACGGTCGGCTGGATGGCGCGCGACGCCGCGGTGTTTGCGCGTGTGGGACAGGTTTTGCTCGGCGAACCGACTCCGGCCGCCCTGCCCCACACACTCCTGGTCGCGTTGGATGCGTTTGGTTTCGCCGATCCGGCCGTCGCCATGGCGTTGGCGCCCATGGTGGAGCGGCTGGCGCGCATCGTCGGCACGCGACGCGATGAAACACTGGCACCGCAAGGCCTGTCGGTATGGAAAGACGCACAGCGCACGCTGCAATCGAGCGAGTCGTTAAAGACCTTTGCCCCTTGGCTCGACCGCTTCAATCCGCGCATGCAGTACGGCGTGGCGCGCAATCTGGCACTGGCCGGGCTGATCACCGACACGGATCGCACCCGAGCGGCGTTGATGCGGGAAGAAGCGCGGGCACGGCTGCGGTTGTTGCTGCCGCCGGGGGTCATATTGTGTTTACCGACGACCCCCTTCCCTGCCCCATCGCGCGGTTTGTCGATCTCCGATCTGGCATTCCCGCGGGAGCGGATTACCTGCCTGGCGTGCCTGGGTGGGTTGACGGGGTCGCCGCAGGTGAATTTGCCGGGGGCCGTGGTGGATGGGGCGCCGGTGGGGCTGTCGATTGTCGGAGGGCGCGGGACCGATAATGCGCTGTTGGCGGTGGCTCTGGCTTTCGGGTCATAATACGGCGCAGTCGCAACACAGTATTTTTAACGCAGATAGGATAAGGCGATTTGAGAGAATGCACGTATATTTTTTTGATTTGATGCGAAAACCGAACGAACTGACAGGACATCTGCGTGCACTCGCGTAAATCATCCTTCTCATCTGCGTTATAAAACTTTCTCCACCGCCACTCGGGGTTACAAAAACATATAGAGGAACGCCATGACCGCCGCCCAACGTTTCGCCGACCACGCGCTCGGCACAACTTTCGCCGACTTGCCGGACGCCGCCGTCGCGCGCGCCAAAGTCTACATCCTGGACAGTTTGGGCGTGGGAATCGCCGGCTCCTCGGTCGAGGGCGGGGACGGGCTGCTGCGCGTCGCCGCCGGCTGGGGCACCGGTTCGGTACCCGTTTGGGGCCGCTCAGCGCGCCTGTCGGCCCCGGCGGCGGCGTTCATGAACGCGTGGCAGATGCACAACCAGGAATACGATTGCTTGCACGAGGGCGCCGTGGTGCACGCCATGGCAACCACGCTGCCGGCGGCACTGGCAGCCGCCTCGGTCCGGGGCGGGACTTCCGGCCAGGACCTGA
Organism: Acetobacteraceae bacterium; assembly: GCA_025352375.1. GTDB lineage: Bacteria > Pseudomonadota > Alphaproteobacteria > Acetobacterales > Acetobacteraceae > Rhodopila. The sequence goes on from JANXTL010000096.1 coordinate 6,152, forward strand.
TAACAGCGGTCGCGGTCGGAACGGATATCGCGGCTGGCCTGGGATTGGCGTCGCGGGCGGGATTCCGCTTCTTCCGCCCCGCCACCGCCGGCGGGTTCGGCGCGGTCGCCGCCGCCGGCCGCATCCTTGGCCTGAGCCGGGAGGAGCTCAAAGCCGCCTTTGCCTGGCAGCTCGCCCAGGTCAGCGGCACCATGCAATCGCATTCCGAGGGTAGCCCCATCCTGCCGGTCCAGGTCGCGTTCAACGCCCGCGCCGCGCTGCACTCCTGCGAGATGGCGCCTCTGGGGTTCACCCCCGCACAGGCGGTGTTCGAAGGCCCCTATGGCTATTTGCCGCTGTTCGAGGGCGCGTTCGAACTCGGCCCGATCCTGGACTCCCTCGGCAGGGACTGGCGGATCGCCGATTTCAGCCACAAGCCCTACCCGGCGGGGCGCGCAACGCATGGCGGGATCGAAGGGGTGATGGCACTGCGGGCCGAACACAGATTCGCAGCCGAGGACGTCGCCCGCATCGAGGTGCTGGCACCGCCCTTGATCGTGCGCCTGGTCGGTCGCCCGCCCAAACCAGACGCCGGCGCCAGCTATGATCGGCTCTGCATGGCGTACGCGGTGGCGAAGGTGTTGCAGCATGGCGTGCTGGATCTGTCGCATTTCCGGGGCGAGGCGTTGGACGACCCCGAAACGTTCCGACTGGCGGCGCTGGTGGAAACGCGCGACGACGGCAACCCCGACCCCAACGCCTTGGCGCCGCAAACAGTGAACGTGCGATTACGCGACGGCACGGTGCTGCGCTGGCGGTGCGAGAGCATGCTTGCCCATTCGTCCCGGCCGCTGACGCAGGCGCAGCATCTGGCGAAATTCCGCGGTTGCCTGGCCTTCGCCGCCGAACCCCTGCCCGACGGTGCCGCCGACCGCATGATCGCATCCGCCGCCGGATTGGAGGCGCTGGCCGACGTCCGTGCCCTTATCCGCGGTTAACCGGGCTTTCTGTCAGAGCCGGAGCTGCCCGTTGTACTGGGCCGCCGGCGGATCCGGCTTATCAACACGCCAAGCGACCGTTTTTTCCTGTTCGCTGCGCCGCCGGCCAACGACACCCGGGTCGCTATGCGTTGCAGTGTCAGCTTGCGATCGTGAAACTCGGCCAATTCGGCGCGGTGGCCGACGCTGATCAGCGTGACATGCGACAACTCGTTCTGGAAAAGCTCCATCATCGAGGCCTGACTGGCGGTATCCAGCGCGGCGGTGGCCTCATCGAGGATGGCAATATCGGGCTGCATGACCAGGAGGCGGGCGAAGCCGATCCGTTGCAGCTCGCCGCCGGACAGAATGCTCTCCCATCGATCGACCTCGTCGAGGCGCCGGATCAGGTGCGCCATGCCGCAGCGCTTTAGCGCGGCTTCCAGGACGTCGTTCGGTGTTTCGTTTTCGGTGGCGGGGTATTGCAAAACCTGACGCAGGGTGCCCAACGGCATGTACGGCCGTTGCGGCAGAAACGCGACTTTGGCGCCGACGGGCATTTGCACGATGCCCGAACCCCAGGGCCATAAGCCGGCGATCGCTCTGATCAGGGTGCTTTTGCCAGTGCCGGAATCGCCCATCAGCAACACTTTTTCGCGGGACGCGATCACCGTCGTCGCGTCGTCGATCATGCTGGCGCCATCGAAATGGGAGACCGCCAGGCTCTTGAGGTAGATATCGGCATCGGGGCTCTCTTCGATGGATATCTGCCCCCCGTGCGTGCCGTCGACCGACCCGTCGAGGATTTCGAAAGCGGACCAAAGCGCGGTGACCCGGCGGACGGACGCCATCCACTCGGCTATGGCACTATAATTTTCGACCAGCCAGTTCAGCGCCACCTGGACCTGGACGAACGCCGCCGCCGACTGGGTCAAGGCCCCCAGGGTGATCTGGCCGCTAAAGTAGTTCGGTGCCGCCAAGAGCAGCGGCAGAACCGGCGCCATCACGCCGTTGCCCCCCGTCAGCCAGGTCAGCCAGGCGTTCCGGCGGACCACGCTGCGCCACGCATCCGTGACGCGTTGCATGGACGCGATCAGGCCTTGGACTTCGTCATCGGCGCCGCCGACCATGGCGATGCTTTCGGCATTGGTCCGCACCCGCGTCAACTCGTAGCGCAACTGCGCTTCGGCGGCATTGCGGTGTTCGACCCGGCCGATGAGCGCCCTGCCGCCCAGCAACATCGTCCCCGACATAATCGTTGCATAGGCAATCGCGGCGTAAACCAGATAGCCGGGTACCTGGTACCCAAAGATATCGGCGGTCCCGGCCGCGGTCCACAGCACGCCCACGAACACCACGGCGGTGACAACGGAGCCGATGATCCCGCAGGCGAAATCGATCACCGGGAGGGTCGCGACCTTGGCATCCTCGGCAATGCGCTGTTCGGGCGAGTCCAGTTCCGGCGCGGCGATGCTGAGGCGGTAGAACCGCTTATCCTCCAACCACCGGACCGCCAGGCGCCGGCTCAGCCATTGGCGCCAAAGCACTTGCAGCCGAAAGCGGTAAAGCACAAGCAACACCGCGACGAGGGCGACCAGGAAGGCCAACCCCGCGAACTGCACGATGGCCTCATAGGCGAAACTGGTGTCCCGGCGACCTAACGCGTTGAAGAACGTGCGATTCCAGAGGTTGAGTCCGTATTGAACGACGATATTGCCGAGGACCAGAGAGAGAATGACGAATGTCAGCGTCCAGGCCCCCAGGCCGGTCGGCCCGCGCCAAAACCCGCCGGCCAAGCGCCAATAGGCGCGTAAGACACCTCTGGCGGCCGGCCGGCTGCCGCTGGAATCGTTCATCCTGTCTCCTTTACCCTCACGCACCCCATAGCATGTGCCATGTTGGTTGCCGCACGCGCTGGTTCACCCGCCGGCCGTCCGGTTTGTTCGGGCCGGGCACCCGTCGTCTGCGCCGACAGCAGCGGAACGCGTTAAGACCGGAATGGTTTCGGCCGGTGCCGGCATCGGCGATGCGGCTGTGGCGCGACGGCTGTGGCGCGACGGCTGTGGCGCGACGGCTGTGGCGCGGCGGCTGTGGCGCCCTTCCTGGCTTTGCCTGCCTTCCCGCTCCAATGCATGGCGTTTCCCGGACAGCCGGCTATCATCCACCCCAACAAGGGAGACGCCGGATGGCCCGCGACAAGATCAGGATCGGCTGCGGCGCGGGGTTCTCTGACGACCGCATCCCGCCGGGGGTGGAAATCGTCGAGAAGGGCGAGCTGGACTACCTCGCGATGGAATGCCTCGCCGAACGCACGATCGCGCGGGAAACGCTGGATCGCACCAAGGACCCGACCAAAGGCTACACCCCGATGCTGCTGGAGCGAATGGCGGCGATCATGCCCCCTGCCCTCAAGCGCGGCGTCAAGATCGTCACCAACATGGGCGCCGCCAACCCGATGGGCGCTGCCAACGTGCTGCGCAAGCACGCCCCGGATTGGGGCTGCCCTGACTACACCTGCGCCGTGGTGTGCGGCGATGAAGTCACCGACCTCATGCGCGCCCACCCCGAGCTGGCGCTGATGGAAGATGGGGCGCCGCTGGAATCGCTGCTGCCGCGCATGGCCTCGGCCAACGCGTATCTGGGCGCCGACGTGGTGGCGCAGGGGTTCGCGACCGGCGCCGATCTGGTGATCACCGGCCGGGTGGCCGACCCCGCGCTGTTTCTGGGGCCGATGCTGCACGCCTTCGGCTGGTCGTACAACGACTACCCCAAGCTGGCGAACGGCACCCTGGTAGGTCATCTGCTGGAGTGCTCGGGGCAGCTCACCGGCGGCTGCTTCGCCGATCCGGGGATGAAGGAGGTCGAGGACCTCGCGGGGTTAGGGTATCCCCTGGCCGACGTCTGGGCCGATGGGCGCGTCGAAGTGTCGAAAACGCCGGGTTCGGGCGGGCGGCTGGATGTCGCGACCTGCACCGAACAACTGCTTTACGAGATGCACGATCCCTCGGCGTATATTACGCCGGACTGTGTGCTGGATGTCTCCAACGTGTCGTTCCAGCAGTTATCGAAAGACCGGGTGGCGCTGCATGGGGCGCGCGGGAAGCCCCGGACCGCGACATATAAGGTGGTGGTGGGATATTTCGACGGCTACATGGGATCGGGTGAGATGGGTTTCGCCGGGGTGAATGCCGTGGCGCGCGCCAAGCTGGGGATCGAGGTGGTGAAGGAACGCCTCCGCCGCCGGGGCCTGTCGTATTCCGAGATGCGGATCGACCTGATCGGCATGAATTCGTTGCACGCCAATGATGCGGCGCTGGCCCCCGAACCCTACGAGGTCCGCCTGCGCATCGCCGCCCGCACCACCGACAAAAAAGCCGCCGAGGCAGTGGGCGCGGAAGTCCGCAGCCTGCACATGCAAGGCCCCACCGGCGCCGGGGGCGGGGTGAATTTCGGCGCCCGCCAAATCCTGGCGGTAAAATCGGTGCTGATCCCCCGCGAATGGGTGCGGCCAGAAATCGTGATGGAGCGCGCGGCATGACCATCAGGGTTTATGACATCGCCCATGCTCGGGCGGGGGATAAAGGGAATACGTCGAATATTTCCGTGACCGCGTATGACGACGAGGGCTGGCAGGTCATCCACCGGGAGCTGACATCCGAACGGGTGCTGGGGCATTTTCGTCATTTGGGTGCTGGTCCTGTCAGACGGTACGAACTCCCGCAGCTCCGCGCCCTGAATTTCGTGATCGAAAACGCGCTCGGCGGCGGGGTCACCCGGTCCCTGGCCATCGACCCGCACGGCAAGAGCCTGAGCGCCTGGATGCTGACGATCGAGTTGCCGGGACATAATGAGGGGGCTACATAGCGCACATGCGCATCGACCGGCTTCTGGTGGAGAACTTCAAGGGATTCGAGCGGCGGGAGTTCGCCTTCCACCCGCAATTCAATCTTGTCGTTGGGGAGAATGGATCGGGGAAGTCGTCGGTTCTGGATGCATTGGCGGTGGCCGCCGGATGCTGGTTAAGGGTCATTCGGGGTTACGGCAATCGCACCATCAAACCAGATGAGATGCGATTGATCGGTTTTGAATCAGGTTTGGGTATCAATTGGGAGCGGCAGACGCCTTGCATAGTCCGGTCCACGGGTTCAGTGCAGGACCAGGATATTTTTTGGCAACGTAGCATTGAGACAAATCTCAAGCTTATCAATAAGAATCTTGTCGCGGCGATGAGAAAAATCGCCGAGCAGACGGTCGTGGAAGTCCGCCGTGGCAGTCCTGTGATATTACCGCTGATCGGTTATTACGGTACTGGCCGGTTATCGAATGTTACCCGGGATCAGGCCCCTATCCGAAGCGTTGAACTACGCGCTGGTCAAAAAGTATCGCGCCTCGACGGCTACACGGGGTGCATCGATTCTCGGCTCTCGATCAAGGGGCTTGTTACGTGGATCGCGCGGCAATCCTGGATTGCATTCCAACAAGGTGGGGCGGAAACGCCAGCCTTTTCGGTCGTTCGCGACGCACTGGTACGAAATCTCCATGGCGCCCGCAAGATTTGGTTTGATGCACAACGAGGCGAGGTCGTTGTGGATTTCAATGACAGCCACCAGCAGCCCTTCGCCAATTTGAGCGACGGCCAACGCGGTATGCTCGCCCTTGTTGGCGATATCGCCCAAAAGGCGGCGACGCTCAACCCACATTTTGGCGAGGATATTCTGGCAAAAACGCCGGGCATCGTGCTCATCGACGAGCTCGACTTACATCTGCAC
>JANXTL010000129.1 GCA_025352375.1 Acetobacteraceae bacterium
CAGCGGTTGTCCCACATTGTCAGATCGTCTTTCTTCCACACATGCCGGTAGACGAATGGCGGCCGCGTCGCTTGTTCGGTGAGATCGCGGATGAACGCCCGAGCCTCGGGAACCGGCCAGCCGATGATGCGACCGATGTGGGAGGCCAGATAGACCGATTTTCGTCCACTGATCGGATGGGTGCGAACCAACACTTGTCGCACCGGGCGCATCGTAGCCTTCTCAACGTCGGTCAGGTCGCCGAAGCCCAGCACCTCCCGCGAGTAAATTAGCGAGTGCTCGCAGATTAATTCCTCAATTTCAGTTTTGGTCGCATCGTCGAACGCATCGTACGCCGCCCGCATATCGGCGAACTCGGTTTCCCCGCCTTTGTCGACAACCACCCGCCCGGACAGCAAAGAGTACTTCGCCGGCACCGGTTTAAACGACGAATCCGAGTGCCACAGCATGTTGCCCAGCGAATACAACCGCCGGCGGTTATCCCGCGCCAGCACTTCCCCAGTGACATCGAGGTTGGAAACATCGGCGAAGGCGGGATGCAACCGTTGCTCGTTCGGTTTGGAGATGCCGGTGCCGCCGGTGTGCTCCAAGGATCCGAAGCATTCGCTGAACGCCAATTGTTGCTCGTCGGTGATCCGCTGGTCGCGGAACACCAACACGGCATATTGCGCGATAGCGGCCTCGATCCCGGCGATCTCCGCCGAGGTCTGAGGCCGCGTCAAATCGGCACCCGACACCTCACCCACGAAAAATGGGTGGAGGGGACGAACGTCGATCACGCCGCCGCCTGCCGCGCCGGGACGTGATCGATCGCCAGGCCGACGCCCTTGATCGACGTGCGCCGCAGATCGCGCCGCTCCTTCAAATCGTCGAAGCGGGTGGCACGATGCATGACGGTGCGGTTGTCCCACATCACCATGTCGTTGACTTCCCATTTATGGGAATAGACAAATTGCCGCTGTGTCGCGTGTTCGGTCAAATCGCGCAGGAAGGCGCGTGCCTCGGGGACCAGCTGGCCGTCGATTTCGCCGATGTGCGACGACAGGTACAGCGACTTCCGTCCCGTCACCGGGTGCGTCACGACCAAACGGTGCTTCACCGGTTTCAGATTGTCGGGATTGCCGTCGCCCTTCACCTCGAACCCGATCTGCTCGCGGGAGTAAACGATGGAGTGCCCAACGACCATGTCGTCGACCAGCGCCTTTGTAGAAGCATCCAGCGCGTCATAGGCGGCCCGCATATCGGCGAATTCGGTATTGCCACCCTTGGTCGGGTTCACCCGCGAATGCAACAGCGTATAACCCGCCCCTATTGCGCGAAACGACGCGTCGGAGTGCCAGAGACGGTTCGCCAGCGCATACATGCGGCGGCTGTCCTCACGCTCCCGCAGTTTGTCGGTGTTCTTGCCGTCGAAGTTGGAAATGTCGCCCAACTCGATTTTCTGGAAGCGCCGCTTTTCCGGTGCCATCATTTGGGTGGCCAGCGGGATTTCCAGCTCGCCGAAATTGGTGCTGAATGTGACCTGCTGGTCGTCGGTCAGCGGCTGATTTGGGAAGGTAAGCACGGCGAACGAGTCCATGCCGCGTTCGATTTCCGCGGCCTGTTTCGCCGTCAGCGGTTGGCAAATATCGATGTCGGTCACGACGCCGACGAAGCCCGGTTGTACCGGCTCAATCATCATGGTCCAAATCCTCCTGGCAGATTTAGGCTGCTTGTTGCACTGTCATACTCTCGCCGCGGATGGTGGAGCGGCGCATGTCCCGGATTTCGGTCAAATCGTTGTAGCGGCGGGCGCGGTGCATGGTGGTGCGGTTGTCCCAGATCACCAGATCCCACACTTTCCACTGGTGCGCGTAAACAAATTCTCTCCCGGTCGCGTGTTCCGTCAGGTCGCGAATGTAGGCGCGCGCTTCCGGGATCGGCCACCCTAGGACGGCACCGATATGAGCGGACAAATACAGGGATTTTCGACATGTCCGTTCGTCGTACCGTACCAGCCGATGGCGCACCGGCCGCAGCTTGTCCTGGAACTCGGCCCCGTACGCCGCTTTCGGAAAGCCGATCGTCTCCCGCGAATAGGCGTTGGAGTGTTCGGTGATTAAATCCTCGATCTCGACCTTGGCCGCATCTTCCAGCGCATCGTAGGCGGACCGCATATCGGCGAATTCGGTGTTCCCCCCGGTCGGCGGCACAATCCGAGCGGACAGCAGAGAATACTTTGCCGGCACCGCGCGAAACGACGCGTCGGAATGCCAGAGGCGGTTGCCCAACGACCCCAGTCGCTTGCGGTCGTCGGCCGCCCGCAGCTTGTTCTGGACGTCCAAATTAGAAATATCCGCCATCTCCGGCCGCAACCGGTTCTCCTCCGGCTTGCTCATCTCGGCGCCGGAGGAAATCTCCAGCGTCCCGAAATTGCGGCTGAATGCCAGCTGGGTTTCATCGTCGAAGCGCTGCTCATGAAAAACCAGCACGCCCCAGCGGTCCATCCCGTCGTCGATCCCGCGCACCTGTTCGGCGGTCAGCGGTCGCGTCAGGTCGATGCCGGATACTTCGGCGGCGAAGCGCGGTGTCAGCGGCGTGAACGTCAGGCGCATGGCAAATCCCCTTGGGCACAACCCCTCCTGCCCGCGAGTATAGCGTCCAACGCGCCCACCTTGCCAATCCCTGGCCATTCCGGGGGTTCTCCATGCCCCCGACACATCCTTAAATTTGCCCCGCGTTGCGGCGCACGAACCCCTTAATCAGCTCCAGCGCCCGCGCCGAATCCGGCGACGCCGGGTTCCGCGGAATGAACGCATGCGGCTGCCCAGGGAAACTCTCGAACGTTACCTTCCCACCCGCTGCCGCATAAGCCGCAGCAAACCCGCTCGTCATATCCGGCGTCAGATTATCGTCCTCCGTCCCTTGCATCGCCAACACCGGCGGCATTGCAACACGCTCGCCGCGCCCGAGAATCAACGTCGGATTGGCATCCTCCATCTCCGCCTCGCTCGGCCAGAACGCATCGTGCGACGCGACAAACCGGGCAATGCCGGCGGCTTTTTTGACCCGGTATCGCTTCAGGGGATCGGCCACCGGCCAGCACCCGATGGCGAACGCCAGGGAGGCATCGCCCTCCGGCGTGTAACGCGGATCGTTGGGCCGCAACGCCGCGAGCAGTATCAAATGACCGCCCGATGACGTGCCAAGCCCGCCCACCAAATCCGCGCGGCTGCCATATTCCTCGGCGTGCGCCTTTAGAAAACGAATGCCGGTGCTCACGTCCTGACAAGCCATCGGGTATTGCCCGACCGGCGGCATGCGGAAATCGATGGACAGCACAACGACCCCATCGGCAGCGAGTGCCTCGGCGATCGAGACATTGTTGAACCTGTCGCCGCCGGTCCAGGCACCGCCATGGACCTCCAACACTGCCGGGAACGGGCCGGTGCCTTGCGGCCGGTACAGCCGAGCCAAAAGCGGCGTCCCGTTTGGGCTTTGATAGACGATATCCTCGGCATGAAAATTCATGATTGTTCTCCCCGCAAATCCGCCTGAAACCGGTCGCGCCAGCGTTCCAGGCTGTTTTCCTTCATCACCTTAATCATGGCGGCGTGGCGTTCCTGCCGCTCCTCAATGGGCATCGCGATGGCCTGATCCATCGC
>JANXTL010000143.1 GCA_025352375.1 Acetobacteraceae bacterium
TAGATGCCGTTGCAGTTGGGGCCGACGATACGGATTTTTTCTTCAACCGCAACGCGCTGTAGCTCCCGCTGCCGTTCTTTCCCTCCCGCGTCCAGGCTTTCCGCGTATCCGGCGGAACCGACGATCACCGACGTCAGCCCCGCACGGGCGCAGTCCCGCACGGCCTGCACCGCCGCCTCGGCCGGGATAGCGAGGAAGGCGGTGTCCACTTGTTCGGGGACGGATGCGATATCGGGGTAGCAGCGGATGCCGTATACGTTCTCCAGGCGGCGGGATATGCCATAAACCCCGCCGAGGAAACCGACATTTCGAAGGTTGGTCAGCACGATGTAGCCGTGCTTGGTCTCATCGTCCGATGCTCCGATCACCGCCACCGCGCGCGGGTGAAATAAAGCGTGCAGCGCGTTCTGTTTGGCGGTCATACGGTGAGGCTCCATCTTCCGGTTGTATCGTGCCGTTGCTTGGCCGCTATGTCCATGCGGTGGCGCATTTGGTAATGTCGTTATGACCGAACAGGGGGACATGGCATGAGCGAGTTGGAAGAAATGTTGCTGCGCGAAGACCGGGGTTTCATTCGCATCCTGACCATCAACCGCCCGCATCGCATGAACGCCATGTCGACCGAACTGGGGGACCGGCTGATCGAGGAATTCGTCGATGCCAACGCCGATCCTTCAGTGCGCGTCATCGTTTTGACCGCGGTCGGCGATCGCGCCTTCTGCGCCGGCGCCGACCTCAAGGCTCGGGCCGAGGAGGACAAAGCCGGCAAACCATTCCAGCCGCTGCTGTCCCGCGTTCAACGTTATGTGTTCGAGGTAGTACTGGAAACCTTCAAACCCACCATCGCCGCCCTGAACGGCCCGGCGGTGGCCGGCGGGTGCGAGTTGGCGCTGGCATGCGACATGCGAGTCGGCGCCGAGCACGCGCTGATGGGGCTGCCGGAGGCCAAGCGCGGCAAGGGCGCCCACTTCGCCAACGTGATGCTGCCACGGCTTATTCCATCCGGCATCGCGTACGAGATGCTGTACCTCGGCGAATACATCAACATGGAAGAAGCGAAACGCTGGGGTCTGGTGAACCGCGTCGTGCCGAAGGGCGAAGCGCTGAATGAGGCCTTACTAATGGCTGCGGCGATCTGCGAAAATGCCCCCGTCACCATCCGCCGCATGAAGGAAACCGCCGTGCGCGCGAATGGGCTGCCGATGTCCGTGGCGCTTCGGTTGAACGAGGGCGTCAGCCCCTATACCAGCGAAGACCGGGTGGAGGGTGTGCGGGCTTACGTCGAGAAGCGTAAGCCGGTGTGGCGGGGCGTTTAGCGCCGGCTCACCAGCATTCCGTCGGCGACGGATATTTCGAGGGACGCCAGCTTTTCCCCATTCGCGTGAACGAGCGGTGGTATTCGATGAACAACACCGGGGTCGCCGATTACGTGAGACAGGGAGAACGGCTATAGGGATGGGCGGCTGCCGTTCACGCTCTAGCCGGCTTTTGTTGCGGTAGCACCATCCGTACCGACACCGCCGCGCTAGCAATGACAGCGACATCGCCGCGCTCAGGATCGGGCACATTCAGCCCGCCCTTGACCGCTTTCACGGTGACGATGCCATGCGGCAACGTGGCTTTGACCTTGTCGGTATCCACCTTATCCGGCTGCTGCACGCCGACGATGACGTCGACCTGCATCTGCTTCGAATCCACCCCGAAGGCGCGGATCCAGGTCATCGAACTGTGATGCAGCGCGTCTTGCACCGCGCGGATCGCCGCCTTGGTGTAATCGCCCCCGTGCAGATCGTTGCCGGCGCCAAGCTCGAGAATAATGCGTTTCGGTTGCATGGTGACCCCCTTAGGCGATGTCGAGGTGAACGATCGCCGCGGCATTGGCGATCATCGTGGTGCTGGTGCCGGCATCGTTGGGAATTTCCAGCCCGCCTTCGACGCACTCGACCGTCCCCGTGCCATGCGGCAGCACCGCCAGGACCTGCGCCTTGTCCACCAGATGCGGACGGGGGACGCCAATCAGCACCTCCACGAACATCGAATCAACCGGCAGTCCGGCCGCGTCGGCGATGCTGAGGGAGTTGTGCCACAGCGCATCGCGCAACGCCCGCACCGCCGCCTTGGTGGGGTCGGAACCCCTGATGTCGGTGCCCATTCCGATTTCGAGCACCACGCGTTTCATCGCCATGTCGGTTTCCTTCTTTTGGACGATCTCGGCACGAGCCTATGCGGTTCGGGCCGGCGGGGGTAGTGTGGCAGGCAACCGGACAGGAGGATGTTATGGAAATCGGGATGCAGTTGGTGTTCGCCAGTTACGGCTGGACAAACATGCCTGACGATCGGGTATGGGACGAGGAACTGAAACTCGCCCGCCTCGCGGCCGACAGCGGCTTCGATGTGATCTGGTCGGTGGAGCACCACTTCAACGACTATTCGTTCTGTCCCGATAATTTGCAGCTCATGTCCTGGCTCGCTGCCGCCTGCCCCAACGTGGGGCTTGGCACCGCCGCGATCATTCTTCCCTGGCACGATCCACTGCGGGTCGCCGAACAGGTGTCGGTGCTCGACCACCTCAGCGGCGGGCGGTTCCGCCTGGGCGTGGGCCGCGGTCTGGCGCAGCGGGAATTCAAAGCGTTCCGTGGCACGATGGATGAATCCCGCGAGCGGTTCGACGAATCGGCGCGCATGATCGTGAACGCGCTGGAAACCGGATTCATCGAAGGCGACGGCCCATTCTACAACCAGCCGCGCATTGAAATCCGCCCCCGGCCGAGGCGCTCCTTCGCGGGGCGGACCTATGCCGTGGCATCGTCCGACGATTCCGTGGTGTCGGCGGCGAAACTGGATGCGCGGATGGTGATGTTCGCCGACCGCCCCTGGCCGATGCGCATGCCCGCAATCCAAAAGCACCGCGATCTGGTGCGCCAGATGCACGGCCACGAGGCCTTGCCGCCGCTGCTGGCCGATTTCTGCGTCTGCACGCCGACCATGGACGGGGCCGAAGAAAAAGCCATCCAATACATGGGCAAATTCGTCGAAAGCAACTTCTACCACTACGAGCTGCTCGGGGATCATTTTGCTCAGGTAAAAGGCTACGACGCTTACGCGCAAAAGATCGCGTTGGCGAAGGAAATCGGCATGGACGGCATCGTGAAAGCCTTCACCCAGGCTGCTGTCTGGGGGACACCGGACCATATTCTGCGCATGTTCGAGGAACGGCGGAAAGTCGTCGGTGACTTCGAACTCGCGACATCGTTCCGGTTCGGCGGCACACCGTACGAACTGGCCGAGGAAGGGTTGAAGCTGTACTGCAAGGAAGTTCTGCCGGTGCTGAAGACCTGGAAATCCGAGACTCTCGCGGCCGCGGCAGAATAGAAGGCCATGCGGTTCGTTGCCGCCATCCTGCTTTTTCTGATTGCTTCCTGCGCACCACAGCAGGAGGCGGTGGCACTGCCCCCTCTGGGGGTGAAAGCGGTGTTGGTCGGCGCCGAGAGCGAGATCGATGCCTTTGATAACGCAACAGGCCGGTTGTTCGACGACCTGAAGGCCCGGGTCGCGCCCGGTTCGCTGCACGTCGCTCGATTCGCGGAACGCCGTATTCCCGATACGGAACGGTCCGCCCTGCCCCGCATCCTGCGCGGCATCGAGGCCATGCAAGCAGGTCCGAACGACAGTTGTCTGATTTTCGTGACGGGGCATGGCAGTCCCAACCGCGGTGTCGCTCTGCCACGATCCGGCAATTTTCTAACGCCAAACGCGCTGGACCGAGCGATTACGAGCGGCTGCGGAGACCGTCCGACGGTCGTGGTCATTTCGGCCTGCTTCAGCGGCATATTCGCCGCGAGCAGTGTCGCACGCGACAACCGGATTGTAATGACGGCCGCACGTAAGGATCGCCCGTCGTTCGGCTGCGATGTGGAGAGCGATTATACCTATTTCGACGGGTGTTTCCTGTCGGCGTTCGAAAACAGGGCGTCGGCCACGTGGGAAGATGTCGCGAGATCGGCGACCGCCTGCGTCGGAAAATTGGAACAGGCACAGGATTTCCAGCCGTCGGAGCCACAGACGTTCGTGGGTAGAGCTGTCGCGGGATTGAAACTTCCAGGAGCCGACTTATGACCATGCCGATCGACCGCCGCCAAACCATCCTCGGCCTCGGCGCACTGGGTATCGTAGCGATGCAGCCCCGCGACGCGAAGGCGGATCTTGCCGCGCTGGAAGGTGCGGCGCGGAAAGAAGCAACCCTGACCTGGTATGTCGCCCAACTCGACGCCGAACGGGCGGAGCAATTCGCGCGCGAATTTACCAAGGATTATCCGGGGATTACCGTTTCGGTCATTCGCACCACCGGGCAGGTGGCGTTCCAGCGGTTGCTGATGGATATCAAAAACCACACTCCGCAATGCGACGTGTTCAGCGCCACCGATATCTCTCACATGCCCATCCTGAAGGAGAAACACGAGCTGGCGTCGTTCACGCCGGAAAACGCCTCGGCCTTGCTGCCGCCGTTCGCTCGCTTGTCCGATCCCGGCCATTATTACATTACCACCGCGTCCCGCTATTTCATGATCTACAACACTAAGCAGGTCCCCGCGGCCGAGGCGCCGAAATCCTGGACAGATCTGCTGGATCCCAAATGGAAGGGCAGAGTCGCCTTCGGGCATCCCGCTTTCAGCGGCTGCACCGGCACCGTGGTGGCGACATTACGAAAGACCTACGGATGGGAATATTTCGAAAAACTGGCGAAAAACAAACCCCGCATCGGCCGCTCGGCTGTCGATCCCGTCACGCTGATCACTGCGGGCGAATGCCTGGTGGGACCGGCCTCGGCGGCCACGGCGTATACCAGCCTCGACAAAGGCAACCCGCTGGGGGTGGTGCATCCCGCCGATGGATTGGTGGTGTGCATTGCCCCGTCCGCTATTCCCGCCAACGCCCCGCATCCCAACGCCGCCAGGCTTTTCGTGGAATGGATGCTGAGCGAACGCTACTCCCGTCTCATGGCCGCTGACGGAAGCGAACCATTACGTGCCGGCGTCCCCGTCCGGCCGGACGAACCGCTGTTGTCGACGCAGAAAATTCTGTCGCTGACGGTCGACGAAATCCGCAAGGACGTGCCGGAAGTGATTGAGCAGTGGCGGGATACGTTCGGCATTTGAGTCGATATGCCCGTTCACCCCCGCCGCAACGATATCGTTGATATCGGAACGAAACGCCGTCGGCTGGAAAAGCTGTCCGAGCGGGGTGTAGGGCACGGTTTCGAACGCCCGGATTTGGATTTGGGCGGCGATCGTCTTCTGACCGGCGAGATCGGGCGCGTCGAACC
>JANXTL010000145.1 GCA_025352375.1 Acetobacteraceae bacterium
CAGCGACCAGCGATAGAGCTCGACGATCCCGTTATGCAGGTGCCACTCGCCGGGCCCATATGGCGACATCTTGTACAGAAGAAGTTCGGCCTGGGCGGCGACGATGCCAATGGCCATGGTGGCGATTGCGATTTTGCGGAATCCTGGACCGAAACCAGCCGCCGCGAGCCGCGGGATCGCCAGCAGGCCGGCGAATTCGAGCAGTGGGTAGAACTCCATCCGGTAGCGGTAACTCATGCTGATCGCGGTCAGCATGAGACCGATCGGCACCGCCAGACCGGCCGATATCGTAACCGTCTGGCGCAGCGTTGCCGACCGCCAGGACAGTCCGAATGGGTGCCGGCATGCCATAAACAGGGCGACAATCGGCAGGAGATCGGTGAGCAGAAAACTTCCGGGCGGCAGTTCCGCCGCGTCGATGAGCCGAAACCGGTATGCGGCGAGCAGTAGCTGCCCATCCGCACCCGACAACATCCAAAAGGGCAGAAAATAGTAAACGATGCCCAATGGCAACCGTTCCACGTTGAACAGCCCGTACGCATGCATACGCGTTAATCGATCCGGTGACTCATGATTGGGAATATAGCCGTTGAAATCGGCGAAGGTCAGCGGATTTCCCCACCTGCCGAAGTTAACGATCCCCGCGACCATTATCAGCAAACCCAGGACCGCGAGCGGGATCGGGAGGCGTTTACGGGACAGTTTGCTCTCCTGCCATACCAGCGGGATAATAGCTCCGAACGCCACCGTCAGGCCCATGCCGGTCGAAATCCGCGTGTCGATCGCAAACCCGGCCGCCGCGGCCATCGCGGACAGTATGCCGATGGAGAATTCCTTCCGCAGTACCCCAAGAATGGCGACATAAACAAAAATCGCCGCCATCGCGTTAGACCAGAACAATACTTCCTGATAAATCGAAGCACGAAGAAAACCCGTCTGGGCCCCGCCGAACAACAGCCAGGCCCCGAAAACCATCACCAGCAAAGTACGCTGCCTCGATTCCGGGCTGTGTCGCGCGACCAGCGCCAGGCTTCGCAGTTTGAAAAATAACCCCGTGCAAACGCCGGCCAGACAGGACAATCGGGTGATGTCGACGCCCATCGCATTCGGAAGTAGCAACAAAGGCAAGCGCAGCAGCGCGCAAAACGGTCCCCAGTAGGCGTAGACCCGGCCGTCCCGAAGGTATCCTTCTTTCAGAATAATATCCGGATCAACATCGAACCGTCCGTCCAGCATGTGGAGGAGCATGCTGTTGAACGTGAGCCCGATCTCCGCCGGGAGGAAAAAATCGAAATCGCCATTGGTCAGCAGGAAGCCGTAATACATCGCCATCACCAGCGAAATGGCGATGGTAGAGCGCAACGATACGCCAATCATCAGGCTGGCGATTTTCTTGCGACCAGGAGCAGATTGCTTGGCCAACCGAGCAAGGAGACAGACTGGGTCTCGGCATCCTCGATGCCGGCTGCGGCCGCGGCGCGGCGCAGATCGCCATGCGTCATCAGATTGAGGTTATCTTCGTCGGCGAAGAAACCGCGTCCTATGCGGCGCAGCAGCGCTCGGAAAGTCGCCGGCGGCAACCAATGAACCAGCGGCAAGACGGTATGAAACTCTACCGGAAACGCCCGATTGGGTGTTGTTACGAACAGGGTTTTGCGGGTGACACGCCATAGCTCGCGCAGGAAGCGCGCCTGATTGTCGCGATTGCCGACATGTTCCAGCACGGCGCTGGAATGGACGTGATCGAACGCGCCATCGGGAAACGGCAGGTCTCGCCCGTCGGCCGGCAAATAGCGCAGGCCGGGATACTGAGTCTCCAGGAAGCTCGCGTCGTCGATTCCGACGGCGGTAATCCGGCCTTTCCCCGAGCACCAAGCCTCGAGGTAATTCGAATGGGTGTAGGTCTGGTCGCTGGTCGCGCCGACATCGAGAATCGTATCGGCATCGGCGGCGCTGCTGTGCGCCATAAACCGGGCGAACATGCGCCGGCGCTGGTAGTGCGCGATTTTAACGGGCAGCGACTCGGGCGCTGCCACGTTGTATTGAGCGTTTTGTGATGCCATGTTTGTTTTCAGGTAATCCCAAACACCGATTTGGCGTTCTCCAGAAACACGGCCCGTCGTTGCTCTTCCGTCATTTTGAACGGCAACGCCTGGGCAGGGTCGTCGAAATCCCAGTGCGGATAGTCGGTGGCGAACAAGATGCGATCCCAGCCGATCCAGTCGAAGATTTCGGCAAGCTGGGTGCGGGGTTCGGGTTCCTCGATCGGCTGGGTCGTGAACCAGACGTTGGAGCGCAGATATTCCGAGGGCAGGCGCTTCAGATGCGGTACTTCGCGCTTGAGTTTCTTGTATTGCGCGTCCATGCGCCAACCCAATGCGGCGGCCCATGCGACACCGCCCTCGATCATGACGACTTTCAGTGTTGGGAAACGCTCGAACACGCCTTCCAGGATCAGGCTGACGGTCAAAGCCTGCTGCGCCTGGGCGTGGCCGACCATTTCCTCCAGATAGTACGATCCCCAGCCGGACGATGTAATGGCGCTGCCGCCATAGCCGAAGGCATGGATGCCGACGGGCAGGTTGGCAGCGACCGCGGCTTCGTAGATCGGCCAGTATTGGCGCTGCCCGAGGGGTGCGGCGGTGCGCGACAGCAGCAGAATTTGCGCGAAATTCTTATCGCCGGCGCGCAGTTCGATTTCTTTCACGGATGCCATGGCGTCTTCGTAGGGCACCACCACGGAGCCTTTCAGGCGGGAATCCTTCGACGTCCACTCGGCTTTTTGCCACTCGTTGGTGGCATGGGTAATGGCGTTGGACAAGTCCAGGTTCATCGCGCCCTGGCCGGAGGCCAGCGGATTCAAAATGCCAAGCGTGACGTTATTGGGGTCCAGATGCTGCTTGGCCATGAACTCCAGGTCGCTGCCGGGCTGCTTGCCGGGCGGCCAGGCGTCGATCCGGCAGGCCTGCGGCTGGCCTTTGGGATAGGCGGAGCCCTTTTCCCATGGCTGGCGGTAGGCGATGCCAAACGCCTCGACATGCTCCTGCCACTGCTTGGACAAATACGGATAGAGCGACTTGCTGATGCCGCCGATGCCGGCACCGGCTGGGCGGGGATGGATGTCGCAGTCCGCGATGGCCAGCCGGGACTGGCCGGCGGCATCGGGGATCGGGCGGTTCAGGACGTCGACGGTCATGTCGGAGTCACTCCCTTTATGTCGTTCAGCCGAGGATAGGCCCGCAACGGGTTCTCCGCCATGATTTTCCGAACCAGCGCTGCATCGAACCCCTCCGGCATCGCCCCTTGGCCTTCGAACTGCCAATGCGGATAGTCGGTCGAAAACAGCAGCATTTCGTCGGAGCCGATGTGCTCCATCAACCGCATAATTCCTCCGGTGTCCGGCGGGGCGTCGAAGGGTTGCAGGGTCATCTTCACCCGATCCCGCACGATGGAGGCCGGCGGATCGCTAACCCAGGGAATTTCGCTCCGCAGGCCTTTCCAGAATTTTGTCAATCGCCAGAGGTAGGCGGGCAGCCAACTCACGCCGGATTCCATCAAAACGACGGTCAGGTCGGGGAACTTGGCGAACACGCCCTCGGCCATCAGGCTGGTGAGCTGGGACTGAAACCCTGGCGCCTGGTTGACGTAGTCTTCAGTGTAATACGATGGCCAACCGACGGGAGTAACCGGATGGCGGTAGGTGCTGCCGGCGTGGATGCCGATCGGCAGCCCGTGCTTCTCCGCCGCCGCGTAAATCGGCCAGTTTTGCCGCCGCCCAAGGGGGATTTCCCCACCCACCAGCATGAGCACCTGGACGAAGCGCCTATCCCCGGCGACGCGCTCGATCTCGTCCACCGCGCGTTCGGGGTTCTGCGTCGGCACCACGATCGACGCCCGCAGCCTGTCGTCCTTGTCCAGCCACTCGCGCGCGATCCAGTCGTTGATGGCCTGGCTGAACGCGGCGCCGA
>JANXTL010000174.1 GCA_025352375.1 Acetobacteraceae bacterium
CGCGCTGGTGGACAACGGTAATACCGGCGCCCTGGCGGTGACCGGCCCGGTGACGGCGGCCAACGTTTCCATCGCGGATGCCAATACCGGCACGATCGTGGTGACCGGCAGCATCGGCGCGACGACGTCGCTGGTGCTGGCCTCTGGCTCCGGCGGCATCAAGTTGAGCGCCGCGGAAATCCTGTCCAGCGCGACGGCAGACCTGTCCACGACGGGCGGCGGCGTGACGCAGGTGGCCGGCGGCATCGTGAACGCCACCGTGCTCACCAGTTCCAATGGCATCGGCGGCGCCGTTTCGCTGCCGAGCACGCTCAATCACATCGGCACCATCGGCGGCATGACCGTTACCGGCAATCTGGCGGTCACCGACAGTCAGGCGCTAACGTTGGCTGGAAAGATCGCCGGCAGCACAGTGGACTTGACGACCACGGTCGGCGGGGTCACGCAAGCCCCCGGCGGCACCCTGCTCGCCGCGATCTTCACCAGTTCCGGCGGTATCGCAGGGGCGTTGACGCTCAAAAGCGGGGCCAACCAGATCGGCACCATCTCCGCTGTCACCGCTACCGGCGCGATCGCCGTGCTGGACAGCACTGCGCTGAGCTTGAACGGCGTCGTTTCGGCCGGTGCCGGCTCGGTCGACCTGAGCACCGCGTCCGGCGGAGTGACCCAGGTGGGAGGCGCGCTGATCGCGGGCACTCTGACCAGCGGGAGCAACATCGCCGGGACGGTCACGCTGATGTCCAGCACGAACCAGATCGGCACAATCGCCGCCTTCGCGTCCGGCGGGCTGAAGCTCAACGACAGCATTGGGGTGACGCTCGCCGGTATGGTTAGCGTCGGCAACGCCGGAGCGATGGACATCTCCAGCACCGGTGGAATCAGCCAAACCGCCAGCGGCGTACTGATCGCCGGTGCCCTTACCAGCTCGGGTGGCCTCGGTGCTTCCAGCACGTTGGCGGGAACCGGCAATCAGATCGGTTCGGTCAGCAACATCGCGGTGGCGTCGGGCACGTTATCGCTGACCGACTCGATTGCTCTGGCCATCTCCGGCAAGCTCAGCGCGCATCAGATCACGGTGACCGACCCGGGGCATACGGTCAGCCTGGCGAACGGCACGACGATCGTCACCGACGGCATAGTGCGACCCTTTGGCGTCATCCTGGCGGCCGACCTGCCGACGGCGACGAAAAACACCAATGGCGGCGCCTACTTCACGGCGGACAGCTTCAAGCAATCCGGTGAGCTGAATGCCGGCAACCTGAGCGGCCCCGCGAACATCCTGCGGATCGACGCGACAGGAACAATTGCGTTCGACACGACCACGGGCCTGAACGGGCCGAACACCTGGTTGATCCTGGGCTTGACCGGCACCGCTTTTGCAACCGGAGCGATCAACGTCAAAGCGCTGGACATCAACTTCACCGGCGCCGGGGGGGGGGCCTCGCTGTCCGGTTCGGTCGCCGGGCTGACCGGGCAGGCCGCGTCCGCCGCCGCTAATATCGTGCCCGCGACGGACGGTAAGTTCAAGGTGAACGCGTGCGCGATCCACTCAGTCAACTGTGTGCTGCTGCCGAGCCAGGGCGTCCCGCAGATCGCCCCGAACAGCGAGATCGTATTCGCCATCCCCTTTATTCAGAATATCGAGGACAACCAGGACATCGTCGTCCCGCTGGTGTCGGACTCGAACGATTCGATCACGTTCGATTTCGAAACAGACCAAACGGACAGGAAGTACCGAATCCGTCGCCATCTTCCGACTGGAATCATTCCGATTTTGGACCCCGCGTATGACCGGCGTTAAGGCGAAGACGATGGTTAATCGGGCATACTCAAAGCGGGTAAACAGGAGTCTCGCGACCATGCGCCGATCGATCCTTACCCCATTGCTGCTGGCATGCTGGCTCACCGGCTGCGACGCACCGCCGCTTGACGCCTATATTACGTCAACCGCCACTACCACCAGACCGGTGGGTCAGGTCGCGATCGGTAAAAACGCGGTCGGGGAGGAATGCACCCAAGCCGCGACCGAATTGCCCGGCGGCGCACGTAAGGCCGACGTGTTCTGCGGCACCTGGACCCAACCCAGCGCCACGGCGCGCTCGGGCATCGGCGGCGACCTTGCGCAGCTCGCGGCGAACAGTCCGTGGCGCACCACGATCAACGAGCGTTTCCGGTGCGAGGCACCGGCGGCGACGACCATCCTCGGCGGCCAACCGGCCCAACTGCTGCAATGCACCCGTCTGGTCGGCGGCTGGGCGCATGTCGCCATGGTTGCGCAGGTGGCGGGCAAAACCTGGTATGCCGACGGCGTGTTGCCGGCAGCGGCGTTGATGGAACGGTCGATCGGCGTGCTTGCCGGCGTCACGCGGGCAGACACCGCCCCGGTCAGCTCCGCGGCCGACGCCTTGCTGGCGAGCCGGCTGGCAGCGCAATCCTTCGGTTCGGGCGATGTGGGGCAGTATGACTCGCTGATGAAAGCAGGCACCCGCGCCAATATCGCGAACAACCTCGCTTCGGCCGAAACCGCGTTCCGCGCGGCGCTGGCAGTGCAGCAGAAAGCGCTCGGCAAGGACAACCCCAACACCGTCACGCCGATGATGTCGCTCGCTCTGGTTCTGTCGGACGAAGGACGCTATGCCGAAGCCGATGCGTTGTTCGAACGGGCGGACAAGCTGGTCAAGGCTTCCGCCGAACCCACCGCCCCGGCGCGGCTGGCGCATTATCGCGCGTTGCACGACCTCAATCAAAACAAACCGCAACAGGCGCTGGTGCTGTTGCAGCAGGCGGAAGCCGGTTACCAGGCCGAAATCCCGCCGGACGCCTTGGTCGCGAAAGCCGCGCCAGCAGCGTCCAATGCTTTCCTGCAGGCCGGGCGGCTGGGCAACCTGTCGCCAACACACGACCTGCTGACCAATCCGCAGTCTCAGGCAGCCCTGCTGGGCCTGATCGAAGCGCGGCGCAACCGGGCAGTGGCACTGCGGATGCTGAACCGGTTGCCCGAATCCAATGCCGTTCTCAAATCCACCGACGATATCGCCTCGGGCAACGGGCTGGCCCGCCCGATCGTGACCGCCCGGCTGTATCGCACCATGGCGGTGAACGCCGCGGACGAAGGCAACGACCAGCGGACGGTGGAAAGCCTGAGCCGGGCGACGAGCGCGTTCGAGCGCGCGCTGCCGGGGTCCAAGCCGCTGTCCGATACCTATCTGATGTATGCTGGGCAATTGGCGTCCAATAATCGCTTTTCCGATGCGCTGTCGATATGCCGGGCGGCGGTGAAGTCGTTGGTTGCCCTGAAGGCCGGGACAACACCGGCGCTGATGGCGCCGTGCCTGGACGCCTACGCGCAAGCAAGCAACGATCAGGCGGTCCTGGCCGAAATGTTCGAAGCGGCGCAGCTGGCGCAGGGCGGCATCACCAGCCAGCAAATCGCCCAGGCCAGCGCCACTCTGGCGGAGAACGCCCGCAACCCGAAAGTAGCCGAAGCCATCCGGCACCAGCGCGACATCAAAAGCCAACTGGACGCGCTGTACGGCAAACGCGACGATATCGCGCAACAGCAGAAGCAAGGACTCAACACCGCGGCCGCACAACAGCAAGCGACCGATCTGGAACGGAGCATCGCCGATCTCGAACGCCAGCGGAACGAAGCCGATCAGCAAGTGCAAGCCGCATCCCCGAATTACGGTCAGTTGGTGCAGGAAACGGTTAAACCCGCCGACGTGTACGCCTCGCTGCACCCGAACGAAGCATTCGTGGCCATGACCCTCAGCGATACCGATGGCTGGGTGTTCTCATTGCGTGACGGCAAAATCGCGGTCTCGCGCATCCCCCGCGGCACCGAGTACATCGCCAAGCTGGTCATGCGCATCCGCGCCGGTATCGAGGTGACCGGACCCTCGTTGCCGAAGTTCGACATCGCCGGCGCCCGTGAGCTTTACGATCTTACTCTGCGCGGTGTAGCCGCATCGCTCGCCGGCGCGAAATCGGTGGTGTTCGCGCCGTCCGGCCCGCTTCTGTCGGTCCCTTTCGAGGTGATGCTGACCGGCCCCGCCACGGAGGACCAACTGGCCACCGCGCCCTGGCTCGTCCGCCAGTACACCGTCACCCACGTCCCAGCGTCCGCCAACTTCGTCAGTCTGCGCAAGATCGCCGGCAACAGCCGGGCCAAACAAGCCTGGTTCGGCTTCGGCAATTTCCACCCGGTCACCCGAGCCCAGGCAGAACGGAGCTTCCCCAGCGCGAGTTGCGGAACCAGTGCGCGCGACCTATCAGGTCTGCCGACTCTGCCCGGTGCGGTGAAGGAGTTGAATGCCGCGCGGCTGATACTTTCGGCCGGCCCAACCGACGAGCTGCTCGGCAACAACTTCACCGCTGCCCGGGTTCTGGGAACCCCGCTGAAGGACTATCGTATCCTCCAATTTTCCACCCACGCTCTGCTTCCGACCGATCTGCGCTGCCAGAGCGAGCCGGCGATCGTAACGTCGGCGCCCGCCGGCGCCGCGGATGCAAAGGGCGCGCTGCTAACCGCCTCGCAGGTGGTATCGCTTGAGCTGGACGCCAATTTGGTCATCCTGTCGGCCTGCAACTCCGGCGGACCCGGTGGAGCGACGGCAGGCGAAAGCCTGTCCGGCCTGGCCCGTTCGTTCTTCTATGCCGGCGCCCGCTCGCTGCTGGTCACCCATTGGTCGGTGAACGATCAGACGGCCGCCTATCTGGTGGCGAGCATCGTCAGCAAGCTACGGGACAACCCGTCGGCGGGTGTGACCGGTGCGCTACGGGATTCGCAACTGGCGTTGCTGGCCGGCGCCGGAAAGGATTTGCCGCCCGAAATCGCTCACCCGTTCTTCTGGGCGCCGTTCGCCGTGATCGGCGACGGCCTGGACAACCCGGATCCCGCAAAGACAGCAGCCGCTGGGGCGGGGCAACCTGTCAAAGGGTTGTGACGCGTTAGTCGTTTCCTCCCTGGCGAAGGCGTGCGATGACGTCCGCATGCCCCACCGTAACGTGCAGGCGGACGCCGCTTCGGTCGCCGCCGAACTGATCGCCGTCATCGTCGCGGTGACCGACGGGCAGCCGCGCGTGTTGACCATTGAGGCGGGGCGCGCCCTCCCCTCCGGCCCCTTCGAATTCGGCCACCGGTCGTTGCAGGCCGGCCTGCGGTCCTGGGTGGAACGCCAGACCCACCATCCCCTGGGTTATGTCGAGCAGCTTTACACCTTCGCCGACCGCGATCGCACCGGCGGCGCGGCGGAGCGTGTCGTGTCGATCTCCTACCTCGGCCTGACGCGGGAAGCGCGGGTCGCCGGTGACCCCGGGGCCGCCTGGCTGAGCTGGTACCGCTATTTCCCGTGGGAAGATTGTCGCGGCGCCGACGCTGTCATGGCCGGCGCACAGCTGGTGCCGGCATTGCGCGCCTGGGCCGGATCGGATCGTGCGCGCCGGCATCGCCTGGCGGTGAATTTCGGGCAGGACGGGCATCGCTGGAACGAGGAACTGGTCCTGCAGCGGTACGAAACACTGTGGGAGGCCGGGCTGGTGCCAGAGGCCGGGGGCGGGGAATCGGCCCCCGGCCATCCCATGGCGCACGACCACCGCCGTATCCTGGCGACCGGCATCGCTCGGCTTCGGGCTAAAATCAAATACCGCCCCGTGGTTTTCGAGCTGATGCCGCCGTCGTTCACATTGTTGCAGTTGCAGAGGGCGGTAGAGGCTTTGGCCGGGCGGTTGCTGCACAAGCAGAACTTCCGCCGGCTGATCGACCAACAGGACCTGGTGGAGGAAACCGGCGATATGGCCACCGAAACCGGTGGCCGGCCGGCGAAACTGTTCAGGTTCCGAGGCGAAGTCCTGGCGGAGCGCGCGGTGGTCGGGACAAAGCTGCCGCTGGTGCGGGCGGTTTAATCGGATAACGTACGATTGCTGTAATCCAACAAGGAGCGAAATCGATGTCCGCTTGCGCGATGTTGTCTTGCAATAACGTGACGGCCAATGGTTTCACCGTGGCATGGAATTACGACCGGGACGCGCAGAAACTGCATGTGCAATGCACCGATAGCCCGTGCTGGGCACCGTGTTCGACGATCGACAGCAATCTCAACGACGCCGTCGAAGGGTGCCCGCCCGATCAGAACTCCCCGCTGCGGTAAATCTCGTCGAGGCGCTTGGCCTGTTCGTCCGACGGCTCCGCCCATCCTTTGCCGCGGCGGCGCAGGGTGCCGGTGAATTTCGGCTTTTCTTTCGCGTTGAACGCACGGCGGCCTTCCTCGCCGTCGGTGGTCGTTTGGATCAGTAGGTGGTTCATCAGGTTCTGCACGTGCCAAGCTTGATCGGTCGGCAGGTCGCCGAAGCGCACGACGAATTCCTTCATCATACGGGTTGCCAGCGGCGGCAGATCGACGATGTGGCGTGCGAGGGTTTCAGCCCGAGCCATGAGGTCGGCATGAGGCACGACTTCGTTGACGAGGCCAACACGTAACGCTTCGGCGGCATCGAACGGCAGGTCGGTCAGTAGGATTTTCATCGCGTCGGCGTAGCGGAGTTGTTTCGTCAGCAACGCGGCGCCCGGCCCGTTGCCGACCCAGCCTTGGCTGGTAAGGCCGAACTTGAAACGGGCGTTTTCCGCGCTGGCGATACGGATATCGGTAGACGCCAGCAGGATGTACATCCCGGCCCCGGCGGCCCAACCGTTTACCGCCGCGATCACCGGCTTGAACACCCGGGGGTAATGATCCCCCATTCGCCCGTCGACTCCGGTTTTCTGGCCGTGCACGGTGCCGGCGAGCGGCCAGAATATCTTCTGCGTGCGGAGGAATTCGCGTTCCTCCTCGGTCACGTCGGGGCGGGGAGCAAGGTTGTGGCCGCCGCAAAAATGTTTTTCTCCAGCTCCGGTCAGGATAGCGCAGCGAATGTGCCGATCCTCCCACAGATCGATCCAGGCGGCGGAGATATCGTCGGACATTTTCTTGTCCAGAATATTCGCTTTCGCCGGATTGTTCAGCGTTATGTAAGCAACACCGTCGCGCTTTTCGTAATTCAGCGGCATCCGCTTCAGCTCCAGCTTGCGCGCAGGGAATTGGCGATCATGCGGATTGCGGTATCGGACGCGCGCAGCATCCTGCCCATTGAAATGAAGCCGTGCAGTTGGCCGCTGAAATACAGGCTTTCGACCAGAACGCCTTCGAGCTCCAGCCGCTTTGCATAGGCCAGGCCTTCGTCGCATAGCGGATCGTGCGCGGCGATCACCACGATCGCCGGTGCGGTGCCGGCCAGGGTTCCCGCGCGTAGGGGCGACGCGCGCCAGTTTAGCTTGTCGACTTCGGCACGCAGGTAGTGTCCGATGAACCATTCCATGGTGCGGGCAACAAGTGGGAAACCCTCGGTCACCCGGCGGTACGACGCGGTGCCCATCGCGAGGTCGGTCGCGGGATAGATCAGCACCTGATGGGTCAGCTCGATGCCCGAATCCCGAGCGGCCAGCGCCGCCGCGGCCGCGAGGTTGCCGCCGGCGCTATCGCCGCCAACCGCGACCTTGGCGGAATCGATGCTGAGCTGGTCGGGGTGCGCGATGGCGAAGTGCATGGCCGCGATCGCATCGTCGTAAGCGGCGGGGAATTTATGTTCCGGTGCCAGGCGATAGTGCACGGACATGACGGCACAGCCGGCGTCGTTGGCGATGCGGCGGCACAGCACATCATGGGAATCGAGATCGCCGAGCACCCAGCCGCCGCCATGGTAGTAGACGAGGCAGGGGAGCTTGGCGTCGGTATCGGTACCGATACCGCGATAAAAACGCACCGGAATATCGCCTGGAATGGTGAAGTCCCGGACTGAGGCGACCTCCGCCGGGTCAGGCTGCAATATCGGCCGTCCGGCAGCGAAGGCCACGCGGGCCTCGGGCGGGGGCAGACTATCGAGCGCGGGACGTCCCGCGCTTTTGATCAGGTCCAGTAGGACGGTCACATCCGGGTCGAGGGTCATGTCGTCGCCTTGTCTTGGAGGCGTGCCCCGCCGCCGTCGCGGCGGGGTTTTGCCGTTGTTACAGAAATCGATGAAAAAACGCCGCTGTCGGGTTGTGCGAAATCTCGGAAACCTTGGTGGCGTTGTCGATATACAACGTCTCCAGATAGCCGCCGGCCTTGCGGTAGTTGTGCGCGAAGCGAAGCGGTTCGTTCAGTTCGACCGGCGATTCCGGATCGCGATAATCGTGCGTCTGATCGGGCTGGCCCTGGATCCATAGGGTCGGCGGCGTCGCTACTTTCTCGCCCTTTTCCAGCATCAGCATGGGGTTGCCCTCGGCCATCCCGGCTGTGCCGCCCCAGAAGCCTTCCTGGCGTTCCGGGATATCGCCGATCCATGCGGGCGGGTTCGCGCTTTCGCGCAGGCGGCGGGCGTGATTGTAGCGGGACAGCGGATTGATCACCGGCCACTGCATGACGATCGCTTGCGCCGTCGCGTCGGTCGCGGGCAGGCCGGGCGGCAGCGGAATGGATTCGTAACGCGCATCGTGCGGGCGCATTGAGGACAGCATCGCCAGATGACCGCCGGACGACGTGCCGGACACGCCAAACTTCGTTGGATCGCCGCCGAAGCGCGCGGCGTTGGCCTTGAGCCAGCGGATGCCGTAGTTGATGTCGGACAGGCACGCCAAATAGCCGTCGTTCGCATGACGGAAATTCATCGCCGCGACCACCAGCCCGCTGGCGGCGAGTACGCGGTCGCGCGCGCCGCAGTCGGCCAGGTCGCTGCGGCTCCAGGCGCCGCCATGCAGGTCGGCGATCATGGGAAACGGGCCATCGCCTGTGGGGCGGTAGATCCGCAGCATGACCGGTTTATCGCCGTGGCGGATGTATTCGATATCCTCGGTGGTGAAGGCATAGGTCTTGGCTGGCATTGGAATATTTCCTCCGGCTGGTCGCCATGAAACAACGCGGTCCGCCTGTTCCGGCGGGATACCCGGGGGTGAGTGTAGACCCGATGCAGGCGATCGGCCAGCGTGCGACTCGTTACCCCCGAAGCCGGCGGATCCATGTTGCAATCCCGACCCGATCCGCCGCGGTGACGGGCTATCCCACCATCCCCAGGAAACTCTGCAAGACCGGCACCACGACTTCCGGCGCGTCTTCCTGGATGTAATGCCCGGCGCCCGATACTTCGATTACCGTTGCATGCGGCCACAATCCCCTAAAATCCGCGATCGCCAGAGCCGCCGGGATTGCCCGGTCCAGCATCCCCTCGATCATGATCGCCGGTTTATCGCGGAGCGACGGCACGCCGGCCGCGCCCTCCCGCACGAAATCGCGGATGCGGCCGAGGGCCAGGTCCAGCGGGAAGTCAATCGCCCCCCGGCAATCGGCCGGTGTCGCGAAGGGCGCCGCATAGGCACGAATGAAGGTGGGATCGACGCGGTCGAGCCGCTCCAGCCCCACGATTTGCATGACCGACAAAATACACGATCCCAAATGCGACAGAACGGCCTCGGTGCGGCCGGTGTCCATACCGTCGCGGATCCAGCGGAACCACGGCGTTTCCAGCGGGTTCGGCAGGTCGCGGCGGCCAGCGGCGCCGTAGCCGAAGACGGTGTTCATCAGCACCAGGCTGTGGATTCGGTCCGGATGCCGCACGGCGTAGCCGATGCCGATCGGGCCGCCCCAGTCCTGCATGACCAGCGTGATGTTGCGCAGATCCAGGCTGTCGATCAGTGCGGTCAGGTTCTCGACGTGGGTGCGCAACGTGTAAACGCGGTCGGCGGGGGTTTCGCTTTTGCCGAACCCCATGTGGTCGGGAACGATCGCGCGGTGCGTCTTGGCCAGCGGCCCGACGAAGCAGCGCCAGATGTAGCCCCAGGTGGGTTGTCCATGCAGCAACACAACAGGCCGGCCGGCGCCCTCGTCGATGTAGTGCTGTTTGAAACCGGCACTCTCGCAATAATGCGGTGCGAAGGGCCAGGTACCGTCGAAGTCCTCGGATGCGGGGATCATGGTAGAGCCTTGCGATGGATAAATTCGGCAGCGGTTAACACCGCGGCGATCAGGCAGAAACGGCCGACGAACAGGAATTCGCTCAGCCCCAGAGGGCTAAGAATCAACGCAGCCCAATGCCACACCGCGTAAGCCATCGCGCCGGCCAGTAACGGCAGTGCGAACCTCATGGCGTCGAGGCCGCTGTAATGTCAGTACGGAAAATCAACACATCGGCGATGCGGACGACGGTACCATCCATGCGCTGGAGCATGCTGGTATGATCGCGGAACGCATCCGGCAAAGCGTGACCGTCTTTGTCGCCCATCAAGAGGAAACCCACGCCTTCGACGGATGCCGTGGTCACCAGCACCGGGGGCACCCCACCGGAGATGCACACATTGGCGCAGGCCTTATGCGACAGCCCGTTGCCGGGGCGCATCACGCCCGACACGCACTTGCCGTCGCAGATTTCTCCGGTCAGGCGCCAAACGCCCAGCGATGTCACGCCGGGTGGGGGGGCCGGTCCCTCGGCCGGTTGCAAATAGACGCCTACCATCATGTCGATGGTGCCGCGTTTGAACCCGGCCCCGGTCGCCTTGGCTCGCTTTCCATTCAGCGCGGCGGCATGGTCCTGGACTCCGCGCTTGCCGCCGCCGGACAGCAGAACCGCATGCCCGTTTGGATGCTCCGCGTCGGGATCGAGCACCAGCAGCGGGTAGGGTTCGGCCACCACCACGCCCGTTAGCGCCTTGTCCCCGGCGAAGTCGCCGCCCCCGGGATCGTTGACGGCGCTCCCAAGCGCCAACGCAAGACCAGCGAACAGGACAAGCGTTCCCGCGCAGACCGCGCCCAGAAATCCCGCCGAGGGCAGGATGGAGCGGAGGTTCCAGCCGACGAAGAAAGGGGTCATGCCACCCTCAGCGGTTCGACATATGTCCCCGGCGGGTTCGGACGGGGATCGAGCAGCACCGTTCCGCCGTCCAACTTTAACCGAAACGTCACCAGTTTTTCCGTGTAGGGCGGCGGGGCACACCCGTCGGCCAGCCGGTATTGGTAGCCGTGCCAGGGGCAGGTGATGCAGCCGTCGATCACCGCGCCCTCCCCCAATGGGCCGTTTTGGTGGGCGCAGAGGTTGGTGACCGCGGACAGTTTTCCGTCAGCCCGGAAAATCGCCACCGGTTCGGCACCCGCCACGGGCACGACGATGGCGCGTCCTTCCGGAATGGTGTCGGCGGGTCCGGCGACGATCCACTCGCCTTGGGTTTCGGCCAGTCTGGCGGGGCGACGGCCCGCCGCGAAGTGCAGGCTGCCAACCAGCAGCACGCACAGCGTCATGACCAACGCCAGCATCGGGTTGCGGGCGGATTGCAGGGCGCCGAGCGCCACGTGCAGCACCACCGCCAGATAGCCCGCATACAGCACCATGTGCAGCGCTTTCCAGGCCCGGGGCGTGAGGAAACTCATCCAAAAATCGTGGCTGGTGGCGGCCAGCAGCACCAGCACGGCGAGGGCGAAAATGCCGAACGCCTCGAACGGGAAGCCGCTGACCTGCCGGAAACTGGTGTTGCCGGACAACAGCGCCACATATGGATCGAGGGGCGAATAGGAGAAATACCAGTCCAACGCTGCGTTCGCGTGGGTCAGCGCCACGGCGCAGGTGAGCACCCCGAAGTGCCGGCGGTTGTAAACCAGCGGCAGGAACCGCCGGTCCAGGCGGGCTGCGGGCCCGATGCACAGGATCGCGGTCAGCAGAAAGAAGGCGCAGGTGCCGAACGCCGCCATACGGGCGGAGTATTCGTCCAGCGGCAGCGTGACGTGCTGGTAACGCGGCGCCAGCCACAGGAATACGACGATGTAGATGGCGACCGCGATCAGCAGAATGGCGTCGTAGACCAGCTTGCTGGCGTTCCAGCCAACGGGGACATAGCGGGCGCTCATGGTGCGGACAGCCTAATGGCGGGCGCCTCCAGCGGGCCGGAGGGGCGGATTGCCGCCGCACCCACGATAATCGCCGGCAGCAGGATGACCAGCACGCGCCATATCCAACGGTGCGCCGTTCGGTGCCCCTGTCTCATTTCCGCCGTTCCAGCCAAACCCAGCGCAGCAGCACGGCGGGCCAGAGCAACACGATGCCGGGAATCAGCAGCGGACGGAACGCATAGGCGCCGGAGGCAGCCGGATCGATCCGGTCGATTCCCCATAGGAGAAAAACGGCCGCGACCGCCAAGCCCGCCGCCCCGTATATGGTCGCGATGCTCACGATCGTTCCCGCCATGGGGAAACGTTACAGCATGCCGGTGACGCCCGCCACCAAAACGGCGAACTTGTCGCCAAAGCCACGCGGCTTGGGCGGCCGAACCAATCGCCGCAGGTCGCGTCGGGCCAGCACCAGAGGCAAGGCGGCCGCAATGGTCGGTTTCGGCACACGGATGCGGCGGCAGGCTTCCATAAACGCTCGGGCTTCGTCCGCCAGGCGGCGCAGCACGGGTTCGGGGTTGGCGCCGCCGGCGATCGCTTCCGGTACCAGCCCATGCTCCGCCAAGACATCGGCCGGCAGCAAGCAGCGCCCCTGCGCCGCCAACATAGGTACGCTGCGCAGCACACCAACCGCGCCGTAGGCGGCTCCGAAGGGCCGCAGCGCCTCCGGGTCTGGCGCACCCAACAGGCGGGCAGCGGCGACGGCGAGCCCGCCGGCCCCGGCCAACAGGTATGTCCGCCAATCGGACAGGGTTTCGATATAAGGATCGGCCTCGATCTCGCGCCCATCGACGATCGCTAACAGATCGGCCGGCGCCAGCAGACCCTGGGCAATGGCGTCGGACAACGGCGTTGCAACCTCGTGCCGGCGGCGCGTGCCTTCCACGACTTCCCGCCACCATTGCAGGCGAATCAGGGCCATATGTGGTTCGCTGGTCACCTCCCGCGCTCGAGCAAGTTCGTGGTTGAAGGCGTAGAGCGTCAGCAGCGCGTCGCGCTTTTCCGGCGGGGCGAACAGCGCCGTCAGAAACCGGTCGGGGTCGTGCCGGCGCACCAATTCTGCGATCTCGGTATTCATAACTCCCATGGTGGCGCGGATTTCCGGGTCGTGCGAGATTGCCCCGCCCCGGCGAGCGCCCTACAACGCCGCCGGTACCCGTAACACCCGGAGGATTCCAATGGCTTTCGAACTGCCAAAACTGAACTATGCCAACGCCGCCCTCGGCGCGAAGGGCATGTGCGAGGAAACCCTCGACCTGCACCATGGCAAACACCACCAGGCCTATGTCACGGCGCTGAATGGCTTCGTCGCGGCCGACGCCGCTCTACAGGGCAAGTCCCTGGAAGAAATCGTGATGGCCACCGCCGCCACGCCCGGCCCTGTGTTTAACAATGCCGGCCAGCATTGGAACCACATCGTGTTCTGGGACAGCATGAGCCCGACCGGCGGCAAGATCCCGACGAAGCTTGAAGCCAAGATCGTCGCCGACCTCGGTTCGGTGGCGGCGTTCAAGGATGCGTTCAAGGCCGCCGGCGTGAGCCAGTTCGGCTCCGGCTGGGCTTGGCTGGTGCTGGGCAGCGACGGCAAGCTGAAGGTGACCAAAACCGCCAACGGCTCCAACCCCCTCGCCGAGAAGCAGGGCAAGGTGCTGCTGGGCTGCGACGTGTGGGAGCACGCCTACTACCTCGACTTCCGCAATGTCCGCCCTAACTACATCCAGAACTGGGTGGATAATCTGGCGAACTACGAATACGCCGCAGCGCAGCTCTAAGCGTTTTCGCACTGGCCGGGCGGGGTCTTGTCCCCGCCCGGCGATTCCTTGTTAATGGACTACACGCCATGGCCTCTTCCACCGAACTCCGCGAACAACGTGCCGCCATGGAACTCGCGCTGGAACACCTGCAACGCGAGCGCGGCGGCGACGATCCCGACGTCGCCACGGCGTTGCGCGATCTCGGGCGCGTTACCCACGAGCTGGGAGAGATGGAGGACGCGCAGGCGCTGCTGCGGCGCGCCATCGCCATTCACACCTTGACGATGGGCGCCGAACACCCGGACACCGCGACGGACATCAACCACCTCGGGCTGGTGCTGCACGACATCGGCGACCTGGATGCGGCGCACAACGCGTTCGAGCGCGCGCTGTCCATCGATGAGGCGCATTTCGGCAACAACCACACGCATGTGGCGCGCGACGTGAACAACCTTGCCGGCGTGCTGCGCGATATGGGCGACAATTTTTCGGCGCGCACGGCGCTGCAATGGTCGCTGCGGATTTATGTGGAGCATCTGGGCGAGGACCACTCCACCACCAAGTCGGTGGCGCGCAACTTGCGCTTGCTGGGGTAGCGTTTTAGCGTTGGCCGGGTACGGTTTTGGGAGAGAGACATGACGAAAATCCTGGTTATTCATGGCGCCGGCATGAACATGCGTGGCAAGGTTCAGACCGAGATTTTCGGCACCATGACGCTGCCGGAATACGACGCCCACATTCAGTCCTACGCGAAAGAGTTGGGCGTCGATATCGAGATATTCCACTCGAATATCGAGGGCGACGTCGTCAACAAGCTGTATGCGGCAAATGACGGGGATTTCGATGCCGCAATTTTTAATCCGGCGGGATTTTCGCGGGGTTACCCGGCGCTGACGGCGGCCATCGGTCAGTTACGCTTTCCGACGATCGAGCTGCACATTTCGAACCCGATGCGGCGCGGACCGGCGTCGGATACCGTGGCCGTGAGTAAGGGCATGATCGCTGGGTTCGGCGTGCTGGGCTACTATCTGGCGCTGCTCGGGCTGCGGGACACGCTGAAGAAATAGAACGACTGGGGAAACGCCAATGAGCCGATCCATCACCGTGTCCGGCGTCACGCTGGACATCGAAGAGCGCGGCCAGGGCCGCCCGCTCCTGTTTTTGCATCCCGGGGAGGGACTGCAACCCAACCGTCCCTGGATAGACCAGCTCGCCCGCACCCACCGCGTGATCGCCCCCAACCATCCGGGCTTCGGCGATTCGGCCTTGCCCGACTGGTTCGGGACGGTTGACGACATCGCGTACCTCTATCTGGACCTGGTCCAGGCGCTCCGGCTTGAGAACGTCCTGCTGGTCGGCGCCTGCTTCGGCGGCTGGATCGCGGCGGAGATGGCGGTGCGCAACACCGCGGCACTATCCGGCCTGGTGCTGTCCGCCCCGTTGGGTATCAAGCTCGGCGGCGTGCTGGACCGCGACATCGCCGATATACATTCGATGTCCCGATCCGCGTTCATGAAGAAGGCCTGGGTCGACCCGGCGCGCGGCGAAATCGACTACACCAAGCTGCCCGACACCGAACTCGCCGGGATCGCCCGAGGCCGCGAGTCGCTCGCGCTGTTCGGCTGGAAGCCCTACATGCACAACCCGCGTTTGCGCCGCTGGCTGCACCGTATCGATATCCCGACCAAGCTAATCTGGGGCGACAGCGATGGCATCGTGTCCACCGCTTACGGCGAAGGCTGGCGCCAGGAAATTCCCGGCGCCACGCTGGAAATTATCCCGAACGCCGGCCATTACCCGCACTGGGAACAGCCGGAAGCCTTCGCCGCCGCCATCAACGCAGGAGCCTGACCCATGCGCACCTGGTACTTCTCCGAAATGGCCTACCACCCGGCGTGGAAGGAAGGCATCGAGCGCGGCTCCCTCCGCGTCAACTTCCCCAACGAAGCGGTGGACCCCGTCGAGGCCGGCAAGCTCCTGAACCGCTATCTGGACGAATTCCGGCTATGCGACGAAGTCGGCATCGACATCATGGTGAACGAGCACCACAGCACGGCCACCTGCATGACCGTCTCGGTGCCCATGGCGCTGGCCGTCATCGCGCGGGAAACCAAAAAATCCCGCCTGCTGACATTGGGGAATCCCATCGCCAACCGCCCCGACCCGGTGCGCGTCGCCGAGGAAATGGCATGGCTCGACTGCCTGTCCGGCGGCAGGCTGGAAATGGGCCTGGTAAAAGGCGCGCCATATGAAATCGCCCCCGCGAACTCCAACCCTGCCCGCCTGATGCGCCGCTATTGGGAAGCGCACGACCTTATTCTGAAGGCGCTGTCCACTCACGACGGCCCGTTCAGCTGGGAGGGCGAGTACTACCATTATCGCAACGTCAACATATGGCCACGCCCCATCCAGCAGCCGCACCCCCCGGTGTGGATGACCGGCATGAGCGTGGAAACCGGCGTCCTCGCCGCCGAACGCGGCCACGTGGTGGGCACGCTCCTGTCCGGCGGCCTGGCGAAACCGATGTACGAAGCCTACCGCAAGCGCGCTCGGGAACTCGGCTGGGAAGCCGGCCCGGATCGCTTCGCCTACGCCGCCATCATCGGCGTCGGCCACACGCGGGAGGAAGGCTACAGGCGCGCCGACCAGATCGCCGACTACGTGCGCACCGCCCCCCTGGTCTACGAGGGCTTCACCAACCCGCCCGGCTACAACTCCATCGGTGCCAACGTCGCCATCATGAAGAGCGGTCCGCGCGCCAACCGCATCGTCACCGACCGGCACGGGGAACAGATCGACCACCGCAAAGCCACCGTCGAGCAGTTCATGGACACCGAAACCGTTTTCGCTGGTACGCCCGACGACGTGTTCAATCAACTCAAGGCGTTCAACGCCCGGATGGGCGGCGTCGGGCATCTGCTGTTCTTCGGACAGGGCGGGTTCCTGAGCCACCAGGACGCAATGTCGAACATCTCGCTGTTCGGCAAGGAAGTGGCACCGCGCCTGCTGGAATTGGGCATGCCGGAGACCGCCGCTGCGGAATAGTTCTGGCACGCGGCT
>JANXTL010000192.1 GCA_025352375.1 Acetobacteraceae bacterium
CCGAGCGGCTTGCGCAGGTCGATGCCGGAGACCTCGGCACCGATGACACCGGTGCTCGGGCGCACCTGGATGGTTTCGTAGGACATCGGATGTCTCCCCGCATTCAACCGCGATGATAGCGCGTGCAGCGGATCACCAGCAAATCCCGGAAATACCGGTTGATCCGTGCGCTCCAGGGCGTGTGGGCGGCTTTTTCCCATGCGGCGGAGCGGGAGGCGTCGACGGTCTCAAGGTTGTACAGTGCCAGGTATTTGCGCTCGGACGTCGGGTCGGCGGACTTGAAGCGGCGTGCGGTTAACACCCCGGGTACCGACGCCAAGAATGGGATGTGCTCGGTGTTGTACCATTCGTTGAATTCGTCCTCGGCCGCGGGATCGACGTTCATCGACGCTAGCAGCAGCCCCTGGGCGTTGTCGGGACTGACCAGGCCGCCGGGCAGGATCTGATCGCCGGTGAAGCGCATGATCCGGGTTGCTGCGTTGGTCACCCGCTTGGTCCAGGGCGAACCGTTGGCGCCGCCGACCGCCAGGTAGGCGGGGGATTGCAGCACCGACAGCGACTCCAGATCGTAGGTGGCGACAGTGTAGGTGGGGTTATCCGCCCCAATCCAGCGCGTCGCATTCATGATCCCCGGCACGCGCTGCCGCTCCGGGAGGTGCTCGGTGTCGTACCAATCGTGGAACTCATCTTCATGCGCGGTCGAGAAATCGAACGATGCGACCAGCAGGCCTTTGGCCATGGCGTATACTCCCGGATTTGCTTGCCCGATCCTGCCATGCCGTTCGGTTGCCGGGAAGCTGTCCATTGGCTAGGGTTTTCAGGGCAGCAAGACAGGAACCGCCGCACAATGAGCAAACATGTGGTCGCGACCGTGAACGACATCCCGCCGGGCGGCCGGAAACTGGTGACCGTGCGCGGCCGGCCGATCGCGGTGTTCAACCTTGGCGGTGCGTATTTTGGCCTGTTCAACCGCTGCCCGCACCAGGGCGGCCCGATGTGCGAGGGCATTTTGACCGGGTTGATCGAGTCCGATGAGCCTGGCCACTACCAATACTCCCGCGCCGGCGAGATCCTGCGTTGCCCCTGGCACGGCTGGGAATTCGATGTCCGCACGGGGCAGAGCTTCTGCGAGCCGGACAAAATCTCCGTCCGAACCTACAAGATGGAAATCGCCGAGGGGCAGCGCGTGGTGCAGGGGCCTTATGTCGCGGAAACCGTGCCGGTGACGGTGGAAGAGCAATACGTGGTTATCGATCTCTAACGATTGAGGCGCGCGTGTTCAGCGCTTCGATGTCGAAGCCGGACGTAAGCAGGGCACCATAATCGGTTAAAAGTCCGGCAACCCAATCAGTGGAACGTCATCGGCATCTTGCCGAGGATCAGCAACGACAGCGAGATGTTCGCGCCGAGCATCCAAGTGATCCGGTCCATTTTTCCGTCCAGGCGGTCCATGCGGCCTCCAAGATCGAGCATTCGCGTGTCGACCTGAGCGATGGCTTCCGCCGCCTTAACGCGCCTTGTCGTCGGGGGAGCCCGCCGCCAGGAGCGCGTCATAGATCTCAGCAACCATCGTGGTCATTCGCGTGTATCCTTCATAGCAGGTTCAAAGGCTCCAGGTCACTATGATCCAGGGCCTGGAGCCGAGGGATACGCGGTATTTCTTAAGAAATCGTTAACGCCACAGACAGTCGTATGCAGGACCGAAAATATTTTCGCATGCGGTGCTATTTTTTCACCCCCAGCCCCCGCATGAACTGGTCCCGGATGCGTGACGGATCCCGCTCGGTCGTGTCCACCGGCTTGTTGTTGTCGATCCGGCAGCCGATGAGCCACGGCCCGTCTTGCTTCAAGGCGCGGTCGATCATTTCCTCGAACGCGCTTTCGTCGGCGGCCCAGGCGCTTTGTTCCAGCCCGGATGCGCGCGCCACGGCGACGAGGTCCACCCCCTGATCGGTCAGCGTTTTTTGCCCGCCGGTGATTTGGTAGGCGCCGTTGTCCAGGATGATAACGATCAGGTTCTTCGGCGCCCGCGCGGCAACGGTGCCCAGCGCCCCAAGCTGCATGAGGATGGAGCCGTCGCCCTCGAGCGCGATAGTGCGGCGGTGCGGCTGCGCCAGCGCCACGCCGAGCGCGATGGGAACCGCGAGGCCCATGCTGCCCAGCATGTAGAAATTCTGTTGGCGGCGACCATTGGGGTTCGCCGATGCGGCCCACAGGTCGAAATTGGAGTATCCGATGCCGCCGATCACCGCCTCATCGTGGTGGAGATGCGTCAGCATGCGTTTGGAGATGTCGTAGCGGTTCATCACCTTGGCCTGATCCCGCGTGACGGGTTGGTTGGTAAAAGATGCCATGATCCGCGCCCCTTACGCCGTGAAGACTTTGCCGCCGGTCAGCAGCGGCGACAGGATGAAACACACCGGCCCCAGCGTGGCGACGGCCTGGCGGATGGAGCGGTCGAAGATGAACTCGACCTCATCGAGTCGGGTAATGGTGTGGTTCTCGATCGCAAGGCAATCGAGCACCGGGCGCATCGTGCGGGCGACCAGCATCTGGCCGATGTTGAATTCGCCGAGCGTGCCGCGTTCGGATACGATCATCATTGTCGGGATTTGGAATGGCACGGACAGCGACGCGAGCTGGTTCGCCAGCGTGGCGAAGCCGCTGGTCTGCATCAGCAGGATCGCCCGGGTCCCGGCCATCCAGGCGCCGGCCGCGATGCCCAGGCCCTCTTCCTCGCGCGGGACCGAGAATGCGTTGAAGAACGGGTCTTCGTGCAGCAGGTCGATCAGCGGCCGCAGCACGTTGTCGGGAACATAAGGCACCAAGCTCACGTCGTGCTGCTTCAGCACATCGCGAACGATCTCGTACCAGGCTCGGTCGGCCATCTCCGTCTCCTCGGGAGCGTATCGCCGGCTCCTTCGCATGCCTTGCGAAGAGGGGCAACGGTTCGTAGACAGGGGGTATCGAGGGGGAGAAGAATGCCCGACCGCAAACAGACATACGATGTGCTCATCGCCGGCGGTGGCAACGCCGCTTTGTGCGCCGCGATTACCGCGCGCCAGGCCGGCGCAACCGTGCTGCTGCTGGAAAGCGCCCCCAAGGCGTTTCGCGGCGGCAATAGCCGGCACACCCGCAACCTGCGGGCAATGCATAACGCCCCAAATGCCGTCCTGACCGATGCTTATAAAGAAGACGAGTACTGGGACGACCTGTTGCGTGTCACCGGCGGCAACACCAACGAGGAAATGGCGCGGATGACCATCCGAGCGTCTTCGGGCGTGTTTGGCTGGATGCGGGATTGCGGCGTGCGGTTTCAGCCATCGCTGACAGGCACGCTGAACCTGGGGCGGACGAATGCGTTCTTCCTCGGCGGCGGCAAGGCGCTGCTCAACGCGTATTACCTGACGGCGGAAAAGCTTGGCATCGACATTCTGTACGACACCGAGGTCATCTCCTTGAATCTGGACGATGGGTCGGTGCGGTCCATCGACATCACCTATCGCGGCTTTCCGGAGACCGTTCACGCCCGCTGCGTCGTCGCGTCATGCGGCGGTTTCCAGGCCAACCTGGAATGGATGCGCGAATACTGGGGCGACGCGGTGGACAATTTCGTCATCCGCGGCACTCCCTACAACCGCGGCCGTGTATTAAAGAACCTGCTGGACCAGGGCGTGGCCGCCATCGGCGATCCGACCCAGTTCCATGCCGTCGCATTGGACGCTCGGGCGCCGAAGTTCGATGGCGGGATTACCACCCGCCTGGACAGCGTGCCCTACAGCGTTGTCGTCAACAAGAACGGCGACCGTTTCTACGATGAGGGTGAGGACGTCTGGCCCAAGCGCTACGCCATTTGGGGCCGGCTGATCGCGCAGCAGCCGGATCAGATCGCCTACTCGATTTGCGACTCGAAAGCCTTTCCGTTGTTCATGCCGTCGGTCTATCCGGCGATAAAAGCCGACAGTGTGGGTGAGCTGGCGCTCAAAATGAAGTTGGATCCCGCGACGGTGGTCGCGACCGTCGACGCCTACAACGCCGCCGTGGTGCCGGGCCAGTCGTTCGACAACCTTAAGTTGGATGGCAATCGTACGGAGGGGTTGACGCCTGACAAGACCAACTGGGCTCGCACCGTCGATAAGGGGCCGTTCTATGGCTACCCGCTGCGCCCTGGCATCACCTTCACCTACCTGAGCGTCAAAGTGAACGACAAGGCGCAGGTGTTGATGGAAAACGGGCAACCTGCTGGCAATCTGTTCGCCTCGGGGGAAATCATGTCCGGCAATATCCTGGGAAAAGGATATCTCGCCGGTTTCGGTATGACCATCGGCACGGTCTTTGGCCGCCTCGCCGGGCAGGAGGCTGCGCGCCGTGCAAGAAACTGATGCCATTCTCAATGCCCGTCGCGAGATGGAGATCTGCAATGCCTGCCGGTATTGCGAGGGCTTCTGCGCCGTTTTCCCCGCCGTCGAGCTGCGCCGGGAATTCTCCGCTGGCGACCTGAGCTACCTAGCCAACCTCTGCCACGGCTGCCGCGGGTGCTACTACGCCTGCCAGTATGCCCCGCCGCACGAGTGGGGCGTCAACGTGCCTCGCACGCTCGCGGAAGTCCGTGCCGAGAGCTACGTGGAATATGCTTGGCCGCCGTCGTTGGCCCGAGCGTTCGAACGCAATGGAGTCGTTGTTTCGCTGGTCGCGGCTCTGTCGATCACGTTAATTTTACTGGTTGCGATGGCGATTTCCGCGCCTGGGCAGTTCTTTTCCGCCCGTCCGATGGTGGCGGACGCGTTCTACACCGTGATTCCTTTGTGGGCGATGCAACTCGTGGGGCTTGGCAGCTTCGGATTTTCGATATTCGCGTTGGCCAAAGGTGCCGCGAATTTTTGGAAGGACGCTGGTGCGAAAGATCGCATTACCGTGAGCGCGATCGCGATTGCGCTTTGGGATACGATTACTTTGAAGAACCTTGGTGGCGGAGGCGACGGCTGCAATGACAATTCCGAGAGGTTTTCGATGCGCCGACGCTATTTGCATCATGCCATGGCCGGCGGATTCATGCTTTGTTTCGCGGCCACGACCGTCGGATTCATCTATCATAGCTTTCTTGGATGGCCGGCGCCGTACCCGTTTATCAGCCTGCCCGTGGTGCTTGGGACTGTCGGTGGAGTCCTATTAACCATTGGAACTGTTGGTCTTTTTGCCATGAAATTAGTGGAGGACCCGATACCGGCGGCGCGCCGGATGCTGGGCGGGGACGTGGCGATGCTGGTATTGTTGGCACTCGCGGCGATCACTGGGCTGTTCCTGCTCGCGGTGCGTGCCAGTGGAGCGATGGGTATCGCACTTGCCATACACTTGGGTTTCATCCTTGCGCTGTTTTTGGTTCTGCCCTATTCGAAAATGGTGCATGGGGTTTATCGATCTGCTGCCTTGCTTCGTCGGGCAGTCGAGCGTGACATGAAACCACTGGGTGGCGAGTAAGCGACGACACCAGCTATCCAGAACGTTTTGACGGGACCAGGCGAGCGGAGGTGTGGGAATACTTTGCTCGATCATGCAGCGGGACGGCGCCCCATGTGCAAGCTTGGCTAGCAAAACGTGCGCCGGCACCTATTCGTTGCATGCCGCTTGCCCTGGTAAACCGAAGACGACCGAATTGGGGATTGTGCGCTGAAAACGAATTATACAAAAGCGCGTTCCGGCGCCGTGCAAAGCGGCGGCGTTGAAACCAACCACCGGCCGGTGGGCCGTTTCAGATGCCTCAACGCCGTTTTATCGTCGCTGCACGTTTTCAAGCGCTGCCGGCGCGGCGTGGCGGCGGTTGAGTTCGCCCTGGCCACGACACCACTGTTGTTCATCGTCTTTGGCTTCTTTGCGATCAATCTCATGTTTTATACTTTATCGACGATGCAGAGCGCGGCTCAATACGCAGCCATGATGCTCGCGACAGGGCGCGCCACGACCGCCAACACTGGGGCCCTTGTCTCCTGCTCGGCATTGCCCGAAAGCCCAACCGCGGAATACTTTGCCTGCACCGATACCGTATTGCCTGGCTGGGCGACGTTCCAGGTGTCGAGTGTCAGGGATTGTTCAGTCCCCAAGGTTTCGGTTACGATCTCTGTTAAGGCCTCTGCCGCCGCGCTAGCTGACGTTTTTAGTTTTTTTACCGGTCAGACTCTCACGACCACATCCGTAGCCATGAAACAAGGGACCTGCCCTTGACTACCTTGCGCCGCAACGCAGGGATTTCGGCGGGACATACCCAATCACGGCGGTCGCTGAGTATGGATCGCCGCGGCGGAATGGCGGTCTTCATAGCGCTGTTGTTTCCAACGTTGATCGCGATGGGGTTGCTGTCCGTCGATGCTGTCCGAGCGTATTCTCAGGCGTCGCTCGTCATCTTCGCGACGCAGATGGCCGCGCTTGCCGGCGGGAGCTCCATCGGCAACTATTATAGCCAGGGTGCCATCGAAGGCGGTGTTTCCATCAGCCACCAGGCCGCGATCATCGGAGACGCCAGTTCGGCCAGCTCGGCCGATCTTTCTACGGTCATCCAGTCGACCACCTTGGGCACGTGGGATGCGAACCACGCCACCTTCAGGTCCCTCGCGACAAGCGGCTCCACGTCGCCGAATGCCGTCCAGGTCATCGGACAAACAACGCTTGCCACCTATTTCGGCGGCGCCTTCGGAACGCCGACGCTCACGATCACGAAATCCGCGACGGCTACGCTCGGGACCAATAAGGCGTTCAATGTGATCGTCCTGAACGATATGGGCGGACCGAACACCTCGCAGAGCCTTGGTATTCCAGGGTCCGCCCAGGCCAAATGGTGGAGTCAGCAACAGGCCGCGGATCTTGCCATTTTGAAGTGCATCCAGGGTTCCGGGAACACCGCCTCGCAGTTTGGGGTCACCGGATTTGTCGAACAAGGCTATGTCCTGCAAGCGCTTGCATTAGTGAACAGCGGCACAAACGCGACGACAATCGGTAATAATATCAATAATGTTGGAAGTTCTCGCTTCCAGTACTGCCGTCAGTCAGAAAGCGCCCATTTGTGCCATGGATCGAATGTGGCCGCGGCACTTTATTCGGCGATCGCGCAGTTCAGCGGCCCGACCTTTGTGGGGGCCAGCAACAATATCGTTATCCTGACCAATGAACTGCCGGCCTACGATCCAATCGCCGTCATGCCGACTAATCCGCCGGTGGTGTACACTACGGCAATGGGGACCGGTGTCACCGTGGGGCCCAGTGTCGGTCCGGATGGGGTGACGCTTGCGGGCTCCGGGAGTTCGGCCACCCCGTTGTGCGGTAACTCGCCGGTCTGCACCAACACCTCCATGAAGCAGATGATCGAAGGACAGGCTGTTGCCGCGGGACGGGCCGTCACGAATGGCCGCAATGGCCTCATTATCTCCACGGTCTATTTTTCCGGTGACGCCAGCACCCCGGGGGGCGCATCGGCGACCTACGCGACCGAAATCGCCAGTTGGACCAAGAACGGCGGTATGGTGCTGACAACCTCTCACCTCTCCGATGTGACCACTGGCGGCGTCACCAGCCCCGGCGTTGCGACACAGGCCGGCAAGATCTGTCAGATGATCGGTGCGACCCTGCGGCTTTCATCGTCATAGCGAAATCGCCGAGACCGGTGAGCGCGAAGTCTCGGGCATGAAACCCAAAATGCGAGCAAAACGCTGCCGGTAGGCGGGCCATACCTCGGGGTTCAGCAGTCGAGGCGGTTTTTTGCCGTCCAGGATATCCAGCATCTGCTCCGCCGCGATCTTCGCGATGTTGTGGCGCGATTGCCGCGTGATCCCGGCCGTGTGCGGGCTGACCAACACGTTATCGAATTTGAGTAACGGGTGATCGGACGGCGGTGGTTCGTCTTCCCACACATCGAGGCCGGCGCCGGCGATCTGCTTCGCGGTCAGGGCCGCCGCCAACGCGGCTTCGTTGTGGATGCCGCCACGCGCGGTGGTGATGAAGTAGGCGTGCGGCTGCATCGCCGCGAACTGCGCCGCACCCATCATGCCGCGCGTTTCCGCCGTATGCGGGCAGTTGATGGACACGTAGTCGGCCTGGCTCAACATGGATTGGAGGGAGTCCATTTTCTCCACGCCCTGTGCCGCGGCCTGCTCGGTGGTGACGTAGGGGTCGAAGGTCATGACCCGCATGCGGAACAGTCCGCGGCAGAGTTCGGCGACGCGGCCGCCGACATTGCCGAGCCCGACGATGCCGATGGCACGGCCCTGCACGTCGTCGCCCATGTAGTCGCGCCGGTTGTAGGTGCCGCCCGAGCGCATCTGGTGGTCCGACAGCATGATTTTCTTGGACAACGCCAGCATCATGGCCATCACGTGTTCGGCCACACCTTCCTTGTTTCCGCCGGCCTGGTTCACCACGGCGACGCCGGCGGCGGTGGCATCGGCCAAGGAAACGGTGTCGAACCCGGCGCCATTGGTCGATAGCACCACCAGATTGGGGCAGCGCTGCAACAGCGGCGTGTAGCCTTGGTATTTCATCGCCAGCTCCTGGCGGGAGGAGCCGATTTGATACGCATGTGCTTGCAACAGCACCCGTTCCGCTTCGTCCTCCGGACTTTCGTTAACCAGCTTATCGAGTTGCACGTCGGGCCGGCCGGCCAGGATGTCGATGTAAACCTGGGCAGAAACGGCGTTCACGTAGAACACGCGCTTGGTGTTGGGCGCCATGCTTGGGCCTTTCTGGGCGTGAGGCGGGGATGACCGATCCTATGCCCGGTTGCGCGGCCCGGCAACCGCCGGCATCGTTGGTGCCGACGGGATTGGGTGGGGCTGCTGTGATCGATAAATTCGTTGCGACAATCAATGAGGCTGTGGCGGGTATCGCCGACGGCTCGACCGTGCTGCTGGCCGGTTTCGGCGCCGGCACGCCCGAACATTTGGTGGCAGGTCTGATCGAGCAAGGAGCGCGCGATCTGATCTTGGTCTGCAACGCCGGCGGACGGGATGACGGCCCGATTGCCGATTTGCTGGCCACCGAACGCGTCAGGAAACTGATCTGTAGCTTCGTCCGCCCGGCCAGCGTCGCCGCCCGCCTGTTCACCGCCGGCAAGCTTGAGCTGGAGATCGTGCCGCAGGGCACGCTGGCCGAACGAATCCGAGCGGGTGGGGCAGGGGTGCAGGGCTTCTATACCCCGACCGCGGCCGACACGTTGCTGGCCGAGGGCCGGGAGACGCGGGTTATCAACGGCCGGCTGTGCCTGTTGGAATATCCCATATTCGGCGACGTCGCGTTGATCGACGCGTGGGAGGC
The DNA here is from genome assembly GCA_025352375.1 of Acetobacteraceae bacterium. GTDB lineage: Bacteria > Pseudomonadota > Alphaproteobacteria > Acetobacterales > Acetobacteraceae > Rhodopila. The sequence continues at coordinate 9,298 of JANXTL010000192.1, forward strand.
TGACCGCTGGGGCAACCTGACGCACCGCGACTCCGCCCGGAATTTCAACCCGATCATGGCGATGGCGGCCAAGTTGGCGATCGTGCAAACCGCGCATGTCGTGCCGCTGGGTGCCATTCCGCCCGCCAATGTCCATACCGCCGGGGTGTTCGTGCAGCGCGTGCTGCACGTGCCGGTCGCAGGAGGCACCGATGTATAAACCGCTTGACCGCAACGGTATCGCCGCCCGCATTGCCCGGGACATCCCCGAGGGCTGGTTCGTCAACCTCGGCATCGGCATTCCCACCGCCGTGTCGGATTTCGTACCGGAGGATCGAGAGGTCATTTTCCACGCCGAGAATGGCGTGATCGGCATCGGCCCCGCTCCGCCGCCCGGGTCGGAGAACCCATATTTGGTGAACGCCGGCGTGCAGCATGTCACGATCCGCACCGGCGGCGCCTATGTGCATCACGCCGACAGCTTCGCCATCGCCCGCGGCGGGCATCTGGACCTGTGCGTGCTCGGCGCCTTCGAGGTTTCCGAAAATGGCGACATCGCCAATTGGGCGCGGGCAGCGGATGAGCCGGTGAAGCAGGTGGGCGGGGCGATGGATTTGGCTGTAGGGGCGCAGCGCCTGTGGGTGGCGATGGAGCACAACACTAAAGGCGGCGGCGGGTCCCGCATCCGGCGGGTGTGTTCCTACCCGCTGACGGCGAAGGGCGTGGTGCGGCGGGTCTACACCGATCTGGCGGTGCTGGACGTGACGCCGGGCGGGTTCGTGGTGCGGGATATGGTGGAGGGGATGACGTTCGAGGCGTTGCAGGAACGAACGGAGGCGGTGTTGGTGCGGGGCTGACGGCGCTTGCCTTCGCCGCGAGAGGCGCGAGAGGAACAGAGGTGTGCCGAAAGTGAGCCTGTCCGAATGGGCTTGTTCCGCCGCACCGTTGGGCTGCCGAGCGAAGGCTGCTTAGAGCGTGATCGCCTGAGGTCGCACGCGATCTCGGCGTTGGATCATGGTCTAAGCCTTTGTTTGAGAGGGTGATTCACGCCCGAGGTTGAAGTCAACCTCAAGCGATCACGCTCTAGGTTTCCGGCAACCGGAGGAAACCCCATGATCGTGGCCCTCGAAATCAAGACTCGCACCCCCCTGGTCGGCGGCGCGATCTTCGGCGCCAGCGGCGCCTACGACCGGATCGAGGGCACCGCCGCCGGCACGCTGGTGCCCGCTTCCGAGGTCGCATTCCCGGACCTGCCCGGGCTGACCCCGCCGCGCGCCGCCAACGATGTGGCCCCGTTGCCGGACTGGATCGACCCCAAACCAGCCCCGCGAACCTACGGCGCGCTGGTGCCTCAGGTCGGGCCGGATGGGAACGAGCTTGCGGGCATAAAACTACCAAATATCGCTGTGCCGCGCGGGGTTTTCACGGGATGGAACCTTTATAAGGAGCCTTACCCAGCCGGCGATCTGGCCGACCGCGAGGGCAGTTTTCTCGCGTTCTCCGCGGCGCGGCTGGCGGCATTGTACCCGACGCAAGACGCCTATGCCGCCGCCGTCCGTTCGGTCGCGCGGACCCTGCTGCGAGACCGCCTGTTGCTGGCGGAGGACGCGGCGGCGTATGAAGCGGCCACATCGTCCCACCACTGACATGAGTGCGAACCATGACCCCATCCGATATCGAGCGGGTGCAAACCTACCTGCGCCGCCTGTTTGGCACCGACCAGATCAAGATCGTGCCCCCCATGCGCAAGGGCCTGTCCACCGAGTTGTCGGTGAAGGACGAGGTTGTCGGCACCCTGCATAAAGACACCGACGACGGCGAAACCTCCTTCAGCCTGACGATGACGATCCTGGAGGAGGACCTGCCGCCCGTTCCGAAGACCTCGGCCCCCACCCGAGCTCGCCGCTAGAGCGTGATCGCCCCAGGAGGGAAACGATGAACCCAGGCATTGCCATCCTTGCCGCATGCCTTCGGGACTGGCGCGGACGGATCGGGCCCTACACCACGACGCAACCGGTCTTCGCGCCGAACAAATAGTGCCGGTCGCGGGTGAGGTCGAAGCTCGGCAAATTGTGGCGTTCGGACCTGCTTCACCGGGGCATATCGGGTCATTCGTCATCTTTTGCTTGGCGCGGCCCGGTTTTGCTTGGCGCGGCCCGGTTTCCCCGGCGCGGCAAATTTCGCGTCAAGGCAAAACGAGTGACCGGCAGGGCAATCGCACCTCCGTTTACCGACGCAAACAACATCCCGCCAACGGTCCCTGCCGGCCGGCGCGATGGCCTGGAATGTGCGGTCTGTGTGTGCCATGGTGAGGTTGAGGTAATCGGAGGTGTGTCATGAGCCAGCTTGAGGTCACGAGTCACAACGTCGCGGCGGAGACGGAAAGAACGACGCCGGCCTATGTGCCGTCGCTGCAGCGCACGGAAGGGCAGCCGCCGCCCATCGCGGCGCATGGCGGCCTGTCTTACATGTCGTTCGACCGGGCGGGCGATGCGGGAACCGCCACGGCGATGGCGGATGCGCTCACCCAGATCGCCGAGGGCGAGGGCCAGCGCGTGATCGACATGATCAACGCCGCGCCACCTGGTGCGATCCAGACAAAATGGGGCATCGCGTTCCGCACCTACGATGAGTGCGCGGACTACATTCGGAAGAACAACGCCATCAAGGCCCCCGAGGGCGGCTTGGCGCTGCCGCTGCCCTATACCGTTTGCGAGCAGCCGACCTACTCCGTCGTTCCGTCCAACGCTGTCTGGCGGGACCCTGCGCGCGCGGACGTGGCGATTCTTCTGCGCAAAAGCGAGGAGGACAATCGGCGGCGAGACCTCTATTTCCCGCATCTGATGCGCGATGCGCGGCGCATCGGCGAGTACTATCCGGGCCTTTCGCCCAACAGCCCCGAATGCATGGACCGGCTCGGCGTCTCGCTGGCGCATCTCGAGTCCAAATGCGCAAATTTCTACGATGCGGCGGAGGTGGAGCGCGTGTTCTACCCCGAGATCGAGAAGCTCCTGCTCGAATTTTTCCCGGGCGCGACGGATGCGCTGGTCTACAACCACGACGTCTTCGACAAGGACTACGCGGGCGACCGCACGGAAGACCAGGACAACAAGAACCCCGGTGTGAACGCCCGTTACGCCAACCTTGTGCATAACGATCTGAACGACAATAGCGGCCGCGTGCGCTGCCGGGAGTTGCTCACCAAGAACCTGCGGAATTTCGGGCGCGAGCAGAACCACACGGAGGAAGAGGCCGACGCGAAAATGTCGCGGCGGTTCGTGTCGATCAATCTCGCCAAGCCGATGGAGACAGTCGAGCAGTTTCCCTTCGTGCTCTGCGCGTGGCCCTCCTTCGCCGACCAGCCATACATCACCAACTACCGGATCTATGACGACCGCGTCGGCGAGACCACCCGCTTTACCTCTCGTCCGGACCACGAGTGGTACTGGTTTCCCCAGCAGAAGCCCACCGAGGTTTCAATGCTCAAATGCTATGACTCTGCGACCGACGGCTCCGTCTCGCGCTGGTCTTTCCATACTGCTTGTATCGACCCGACCGCGCCCGCCGACGCAAGATGCCGCAAGAACGTTGTGGTCCGGTCCTTTGTCTTTTTCTAGGACGACAGGACGCAGCCGCGGGCGTAAGTAGCCGACATCGGTATGGCCTGGACTGATCCTGAACATTAGACCATGATCGTTTGAGGTCGCACGCGATCTCGGCGTTGGATCATGGTCTAAGCCTTTGTTTGAGAGGGTGATTCACGCCCGAGGTTGAAGTCAACCTCAGGCGATCACGCTCTAGATCATGATCGTATGAGGTTGCACGCGATCTCGGCGTTGGATCATGGTCTAAGCCTTTGTTTGAGAGGGTGATTCACGCCCGAGGTTGAAGTCAACCTCAGGCGATCACGCTCTAGCGCCGCGCGGGGAACCGCCCGGCTTGCTATCGGGCAAGGACTGGGCGACGCTTGCGCTAGACGGTGAACGGTAAGGCCACCATAGGGAGGCCTTGGGATGAATGTTGTCACGGAAGCGGTGCGTCAGACGGCCGGACACGCCCGCGCCGATGACGATCGCGTCGAAATCCAGGGTCGTGTTCGCGGCCGTCTGACGCACCGCTTCCGTTACAACATTCATC
>JANXTL010000212.1 GCA_025352375.1 Acetobacteraceae bacterium
GTTCGGTTATAGCTTTCTGCCGATCGCCAACCCCCGCCACGCCGCGGTGACCGTCCAGATCGGCGGAAAGGCCGAGGCTGCTACCGCCTAGACCATGATCGTTTGAGGTTGCATGCGATCTCGGCGTTGGATCATGGTCTAGGCCTTTGTTTGAGAGGGTGATTCACGCCCGAGGTTGAAGTCAACCTCAGGCGATCACGCTCTAAGCCTTTGTTTGAGAGGGTGATTCACGCCCGAGGTTGAAGCCAACCTCAGGCGATCACGCTCTAGACGCTGGTCCGGCCGGTGTCGCTCGGAGCGCCAGTGCGGCAACATGCGCGGGCAGCCGTGGCAGGGAGGCGACGTGGCTGGCGGGCATCGCCACGACCTTTGCGATGGGCGAGTTTCGTTCCAAGCGCGACAGACGCTGGCGGAACTGGCGCCGGGCGGCCTCGATCAGCGCCGTTTCATCCACTGCCCTCATGTCAATCGATGCCAACATCGGCCCATCGCCGGCCGTATCGGCGGCCATACCTGCCAGAGTCTGGCGTGTCTCGCCAAACTGCCGATCCGGCCCAGCGACCCGGGCCATCCGGTGCGCGAATGACGCCCTGGCCAAGGAAACGACGTGCTCCCTGGGCTCCGGATAGAAATCGGCGCCGCCGAACGCGCTGGCGACATCGCGCATTGCGCGGCTTAACGTTGGATTGCGTGTTCGTGCCAGGATCGCACCCGGCGGCTCAGGAAACGTGTCGAAGCGGAGAAAGAGATACGCCAGCATGCGCTTCAGGAGCGCTTCGCCGTGCGGGTCGGAATCCCCACTCAGGGCCTCGACCAGCAGGAACGGCGTCTCCGCGGCGGTGCGGCATTGCACGAGCAGCGCACCGACATATTTTCCATCGTGCTCACCGCGTGCCAGTAAAACGCGATCGAAGTTGCCAAGTGGCTGGAAGCTGAACCAGGTCGTTTGGCGGTCAGGTACGCGGGCTTCGCGCAAGTCCGCGACGATGCGGCGTCGATCGAGGTCGCCGATGCGGCGTTCCCCTCCAACATCTTCCAATTTCAGACCCATCCCGACGAGCGTGCGGTCTGCCATGTTCTTTCCCCCGAGACTAACTGTCTACATTGGCCAAGACGCTAGAAGGATACGGCGGGCGGATGTGTGACGCATCTCACAAACGTGTGAGAAACTTCAGCGACAAGACCGGGCAACACAAAAAACCGGCCCACCCCAGTCACGAGGCAGGCCGGTCTGTTTTCCTCAGATGCGCTTGGCGCGGTGTTCAGTCGACCCGGATCGACGAGGCTTCCGGGCCCTTGGCGCCCTGAACCACATCCATCCAAATGGTCTGGCCTTCGGCGAGCTGCATGACATTGGCGCGTTGCAGGGCGGAGGCATGGACAAAGACATCCTTGCCGCCTTCCAGCGGTGCGACAAAGCCAAAGCCCTTCGTGGCGTTGTACCACTTCACGGTGCCCTGCATTTCGACCGACGGACCGGTGGGCGCGCCGCGGCGCGGAGCGCCAGCGCCCATACCACCGCTCGTACCGCCGCCCATGCCACCACCCATACCACCGCCGTAGCCGCCGCCAGCCGGGCGGGGGCCACCGACCCCGCCGGCAGCACCACGGCCAGCAGACGGGGTCGCGGTGCTCTCATCGACCGAGAGAACCTCGGACACCTGGCGACCTTTCTGGCCTTGGCCGATGCGGACCCGCAGGGACGCCCCGGGACTCACGGCGTTGTGGCCGGCCTGGTTCAGTGTGTTGGCGTGCAGGAAGGCGTCGCCCGACCCATCCGACAGCGCGACGAAGCCAAACCCCTTTTCGGGGTTGAACCACTTCACGGTCGCGTCGTGTTCCGGCCCGAAGCCAGCCGATGACGGCCAGGAAGGGGCGGCGGCGGCGCTGCTGGGGCGGGCCATATCGCCCGGGGGTGCCCGGTCGAACGAAAAATCATCGTCGAAGCCGCGCCGCCGAGGGGGGCGTCCACGGCCGCGGTTGTTCATATTCAAGAGAAGGTCGTCCTCATGCCATACGCGTTGTCAGAGGCGCGAGGTGCTTGGGGCACCGAACGCCGGTTGATAGTCGATCCGATTAGCTCGACGGGCACAGAATAAACACATTCCACTCCCGATGCACGCCATTCGTCGGATCGAATGACGTTTTTTCACCCTATACGGGATTTAGCGCCTTGCATCCACCATTGTTCTGCATTCACCGCATATCTTACCCGCGCGAATCGCAGGTCATCATCGAGTTTGTATCCGCCGGCGGAAAAAATCGATTTATATCGTCAAACGCGGCGTTTAGCTGGTGGCAATGGTCGTGCCATGCCAGCAGGGACTTCAAAATTCGCGGCGTTCAGCATCAGCGCAACCATTACGTAGTAGCCGATCAGACCGGTCAATTCGACCGCGCCCGCAACGCCGAAAAGAGCGACGATCCGCTCGTAGGCGGCGTCGGAGGCGAAATGCTTCCCCAGCAGCGCCATCCCGTAGTCGTGAATGGCCTGCTCATCCGCCGCCGGAAATACCGACCCGCCGGCACGCAGCGTTTCGATGGACGTGTCGGACAAACCGGCGTTTCGGGCCTCGCCTTCGTGTGAGGCCCATTCGAACTGGCAATCCCAGTAGCGGCCCGTCAACAGGATCGTGAACTCTCGCAACCGCGCTTCGAAATTGGAATTGAACCGAAGAACGAGGCCGAGCGCGGACATGGTTTCGGCGAGAGCGGGGCGGTGCATGGCGATGGCCAACGGCCCGATGGGCGCGGATTTGCGCTGCCCGGCGATCATGGCGTCGAACACACGACGCTGTTCCGCGGTCATGTCGGCTTCGGCGACCAGGGGAATGCGGGGGATCTTAGTCTTCTTTGTTTTTGGCGCGGGCGGGTGGCAGACGCCGTTCAAAAATACGCTACCTGAGCCGGATGACCCATACAAAGCTTGACGAAACAGACGAACACTCCAATATCGAACCAGATTTCTTATCGGGACATTTTAATCATGCCAAAGACCTTCCTCGACGACGATACACCTTTCACGAACCAACTTCTGCGCAGCGTCGTGGCCGCGGCGAAGCTTCCGGACATACAAACGGCCCGGGCATTGCTGGCCGCCTACGAGCCGCGCGATGCGATTGAGGCGATGCTGGCCTCCCAGCTCGTTGCCATGCAGGCGGCCCTGGCCGAGTGTGCCCGCCGAGCCGCCGAACCGGGTCTTTCGGCGGAGGAATTGCTACGCCGCACGGCTGCGGTCATTCGCCTCGACAAAAGCATTCGGTCTGTGCAGCACTCGCTGGGGCGCAAGGCCTCGCATCCCCCTGCGGCCGCCCCCCCTGCGGCCGCACCCCCTGCGGCCGCACCCATCGTGCCACTCGATGAGCGTCTGAAGGCGCATTTTGTCGACGGTGGCACATCGATACACTGATCGGGGTGCATTGACCGGCGGGCTCGCGCTCCATAGCTTCCGCCGCATGTCCGATACGCTTCGCAATACGACAGTCCCGAAGGCATGGCCGTTCGAGGAAGCGGCAAAAGTCGCTCAGCGGCTGGCCGCGTCGGGGCGGGACCACGCTTTGTTCGAGACCGGCTACGGCCCATCCGGCCTGCCGCATATCGGCACTTTCGGGGAGGTCGCGCGCACATCCTGGGTGCGCCGCGCGTTCACGGAGTTGACCGGGCTGCCGTCGAAGCTGCTGGCCTTTAGCGACGATATGGATGGACTGCGCAAGGTCCCGGACAACGTTCCCAACAAGGCGATGCTGACCGAGTACCTTGGCAAGCCGCTGACCCGCATCCCTGACCCCTTCGGCACGCACGATAGCTTCGGCGCCCACAACAACGCTCGGCTTCGGGCGTTCCTGGACAGCTTCGGGTTCGATTACGAGTTTGCGTCTTCTACTGAATACTACGCTTCCGGCTGCTTCGACGCCGCTGCCCGGCGGATGTTGGAATGCCACGCCGAGGTCCTGGCGGTGATCCTGCCAACCCTGGGGCCGGACCGTCGAGCGACCTATTCCCCGTTCCTGCCGATACACCCCAAGACGGGCGTCGTGATGCAAGTACCGATGCAGGAACTCAGCGCGGCCGCGGGCACCGTGATCTGGCGCGACCCGGACACGGATGAAGCTTTCGAGACACCAGTGACCGGCGGTCACTGCAAGATGCAGTGGAAAGCCGACTGGGCGATGCGCTGGTACGCCTTGGGCGTGGACTACGAGATGTCCGGCAAGGATCTGATCGACAGCGTCCGCCTGTCCGGCCGCATCTGCCGCATCCTGGGCTCCCGCCCGCCGGAGGGCTTCACCTACGAGCTGTTCCTCGACGCCGACGGCCAGAAAATAAGCAAGTCCAAGGGCAACGGCCTGTCGGTCGAGGAATGGCTGCGCTACGCGCCGCCGGAGTCCCTGCAACAGTTCATGTACAACCAGCCGCAGCGCGCCAAGCGGCTGTTTTTCGACGTGATCCCGCGCGCGGTGGACGAGTACATCGCCAATATCGACCGCATGCAGGCGCAAGACGCGGCGGCGCAGCTGACCAACCCCGCCTGGCACATTCACGGCGGGCGCCTGCCCAACCATGCGGGCAGCCCCTTGTCGTTCGCCATGCTGCTGAACCTCGCCAGCGTCGTGAACGCGCACGAGCCGGATATCCTTTGGGGCTTCATCCGCCGCTACGCCCCCGCGGCGACCCCGGAGACCGAACCCTTGCTGGCGCGCCTGGTCGATCATGCCGTCGCGTACTATCAGGACTTCGTCCGACCGGATAAGCGCTATCGCGAACCGACCTCGGAGGAACGCGTGGCCATTCAGGATCTCGGGAAAACCCTGGGGGCCTTGCCGGCCGACGCCAGTGCCGAGGCGATTCAGCACGCGGTGTTCGAGGTTGGCAAACGCCACCCATTCCCCGAATTGCGCGCCTGGTTCTCGGCCTTGTACCAAGTGTTGCTGGGCCAGCAGGAGGGGCCGCGCTTCGGCGGCTTCGTGTCGCTTTACGGGATCGAGGAAACCATCGGGCTGATCGACGCCGCCTTGGCCCGGGCATGAAAGGCATCCTTCGTCATCTGCCAGCCGCGCTGGGTGTCGCACTGCTGCTGGGCGCGATCTATGTGGTGCAGCACGAGTTCCGCCACCTGAAGCTGACGGATATCGGCCAGGCATTGCGGGCGATACCCGTCGCCGCGCTGGTCTTTTCCTTCATCTGGACATTCGTGTCCTACTTCATCCTGACCTTCTACGACCGGCTCGGCACGATCTACGCCGGTCACAAGGTCAGCTACGGGCGCGTCGCGTTCGCGTCGTTCTGTGCTTACTCGCTGTCGCATAATCTCGGGTTCGCAGCGGTATCCGGCGCCGCCGTGCGCTACCGTCTGTATGCGCATTGGGGCCTCACGCCACTACAGATCGGCAAGACCGTGGCGTTCTGCAGCCTGACCTTTGGGTTGGGCGGTATGGTTCTGGGCGGCATTATTCTATTCCTGGAGCCGCGGGCCGTACCATTCTTCGGACAACATCTGCCCCTGGCGGCGCTTTATGGGGTGGGAGCGCTGCTTTGGGCGATCGTGATCGGCTACGTCAGCCTCGCGACAGTGCTTGGCAATTTTCGGGTGTTCGGACACGAAATCGCGTTGCCAGGCTGGCGAATGGCGTTGTTACAGGTGGCGCTCGCCACCGTCGACGTCGCGACCACAGCGACGATTTTTTACGCGCTGCTCCCTTCGGCACCGGGTCTGACGTGGCTGATTTTCCTGGGTGTTTACGTGGCGTCGTATTCGGCCGGCCTCGCGGCCAACCTGCCGGGGGGGATCGGGGTGTTCGACACCGCGATGCTGTTGGGGCTCTCACCCTACCTGGATGCCCCGCCGGTTGTCGGCGCCATCGTCATCTTCAGACTCTATTACTATATCATTCCGCTGTTCCTCGCGGGTTCCCTGTTCGCGGGCAACGAGATCCTGCTGCGTGGCGGCGGCTTGCTGCAACGCGTCGCACGTCTATCGGGGCCGCAGGCGATCGGCCGATGGAGCGAGCCGGATTTCGCCGTGACCGCCGCAACGGGCGCGGTGGCGTTGTGCGGGACAGTATTGCTGCTACTGGGCGTGCTGGCGCCGGTGCCGGATTTCGCATGGCTGGATTCCGAATACGCGGAAATCGCGACGCGGGCCGGCTCGTTTATCCCGTCGCTGATCGGGGCCGGCCTGGTGGTTATGGCGATCGGGCTTTCGCACCGCGTCAACCTCGCCTGGGGGCTTTCCACCCTGTTGCTGATCGCTGGTGCCGCGTTCACGGCGACGCAGGATAACCTCCTGTGGGTATCGGCCGTTATGATCCTGACCGTCATGCTGGTCGCCCCGTTTCGGGCACATTTTTACCGGCATGCCAGCTTGTTGAGCGGGCCGCTGGAGCCTTCCAGCGCGGTGTCCTTGTTGGTTCTGGCGGCCAGTTTGATTGGATTGGCAACCACCAGACCGCATGTGCTTGCAGTGGCCAACGATGCCTGGTGGGCGATCGTATTGTCGCCCAATGTCCCGCATACGGTGCGCCTCACCATCGCGACCGCCGCCATTCTGGCACTGACCGCGATCTGGTGGCTGGTGCGGCCGGGGCGCGTACGCTTTCTGCCCTGGACCGATGAGACCCGCCGGCGGTTGATCGTGATCGGCGGCTCGGACGGCTACAACGCCGGGGCCGTACCGGCCGATGGTGTGGTGATGGGCGAATTGCAACGCGCCGGTATCCCATTCCGGCGCATAGGCCCCGTCCTGCTGGGCCTTGGCGATCCTGTCGGACAGGAGACCGACCAAGTGTCCGCGATATGGCGCTTACGCGACCTCGCCCGCCAGGAAGGCCTGCATCCCGCGTTCTGGCGCACTGGACCCGACCTGCTGAAAGTCTACGGCGATATCGGCCTGACGGCGCTCCCGCTTTCCTCCGACGGCAGCCCGGTCGCGACCGAGGGCGAGCCGTTAGAGGCGGACCCGTCGCGGCGGTTTCTGGTATGCGTTGCCGAACGCGATCTGACCGCATTGCTCCCGCTGCTGCCCCGCCTCGTGGGGTTCAAAGCTGTTCCTTGAGATTGCCTCGATCGTCGCCGCCGTCGCCGCTTTGGTCGCGGCCTATCTGGTCATGCGCCAAGGTCGGGGCATGGAGCATCTTCGGATCCTGGTCGAACAAGCGGTCGCGGGCGCGCGCGGTGAGGCTGAAACCACCAGAGCGACGGTGCGCGCAATGGAGGCGGAGAATATACGGCGGCTGACCGAACTGAGCGGCGGCTTCAACGTCGCGACGGAACAGATCCGCACCGTCCTGTCGGAGGGCCAGGGCGCGTTGCGGCTGGCGCTGTCCGAGGGTCAGCGGCTGTCGGGCGAACAAATCGCCGCGCAGTTCGAAACCACCCGTACCATGGTGGAAAGTAAACTGAAGGAAATCCGCGAAGGCAACGAAGCCAAGCTTGCGGAAATCCAGAAAACCGTGAACGAACAACTGCACGAAGCGGTCGAAAAGCAAATGAAAACCAGCTTCGAGCGGGTGATCGACCAATTTACCGCCGTGCAAAAAGCGATGACCGATGTGCAGGCCGTGACGGCGCAGATCGGCGATATCAAACGCCTGTTCGGTAACGTAAAGACCAGGGGCGGCTGGGGGGAAGCGCAGGTGCGCGCCATGCTCGACGACGTGCTGCCGGAGGGGACGTACCACACCAATTGGAAAATCCGGCCGGACTCCGACGACATTGTGGAATTCGCCGTGATCATGCCGATGCGCGGTGAGAAGGAACACCGTCCGCTGCTGCCGATCGACGCCAAATTTCCCGTCGCAGATTACGAGCGTTTGCTGGCGGCGTCCGACGCTGGCGATGCCGAGGGGGAGCGCGCGGCCAGCCGCGGGCTGGACCGGCGTATTCGGGACGAGGCGAAGAAAATCCATACCAAATATATTTACCCTCCCGTTACGGTGGAATTCGCGATTTTATATTTACCCACGGACTCTTTGTACGCCGAAGTGGCGCGCATTCCGGGCTTGATCGACGATGTTGGGCGGGATTTCAAAGTGTTAGTGATGGGACCGAGCCTTTTTCCGGCACTGTTGAAAACGATACATTTAGGATTCGTGACGCTGGCGCTTGAGCAGAATGTCGACCTCATCAGGAGCTTGCTAGGTGCGACGCGGACGGAAATGCAACGAATGGACGGCGTTCTTGAACGTCTGTCCAAGAATGCCGGCACCATGGGCAAGACGATCGACGATGCCCGCCGCCGTACCCGCGCCGTCAGCCGCAAATTGCGCGACGTCGAGGTTTTGGACGCGGTGACGGCGGACAAGCTGCTGGAGCTGGATGCGGCGGACGTGCTGGACGGAGACATCGACGGGGATTTTTGACGGATTTGCCATCCGGCCCTGCCCCGCTACAGTACCGGGGAAAGCGGAGGAAACCACCAGATGATCACCCAATTCGACAGCTCCTACGTCGGCCACGTCGACATGGAAAACGTCGGCTACGCCGGCACGCCTATCAACGACCGCATCTATTCCAACGACGTCCTGCTCACCGGTCTCTCCAAGGCTGAAGCCCAAGCCCGCCTCATGGACAAGCTCGGATTTGGCGCCCTGTGGATGGCCGAGCACCACTTCCAGCCGGAGGGGACGGAGACGCTGCCGAATATTATTCTCCTGGCGATGCACCTGGTGCACTGCACCGAACGGCTGAAGATCGGCACCGGCTTCAACATCGTCCCAATGTGGCACCCGCTGCGTCTCGCCGAAGACTACGCGGTGGCCGATTTCCTGTCGAAAGGCCGCGTGATCTTTGGCGTCGGCCGGGGCTACCATACGCGGGAGGTCGAGACCTTCGGCTCCCCTCTGATGGACCAGGAAGCCAACCGCGAATTGTTCGAAGAAGGCGTCGAGGTCATTTTCAAGGCGTTCAACAACGAGCGTTTCTCCCACAAGGGCAAGTATTTCACGATCCCGCCCGAGGTCCCGTATCGCGGATACGACTTGAAGGAAATCACGCTTGTGCCGCGCCCGCAGCGCCTGCCGGTGGAATGCTGGCAGCCGATACAGGGCGGCTCGATGCGCGCGCTGGAATTCATGGCCAAGCACGGCATTCAGGGCATGGTCGGCGGCGGTTCGGCCGAGGGCGGCATTGCCACGAAGCTGGTCAACGACTGGATCGCGGCACACAAAAAGATCGCGAACATCGATATCATCCCTGGCGAACGGCTGGCGATCGGCTTCCAGTTCCACATCGCGAAAAGCAAGGAAGACGGCATCCGCGAGGCGCATAAATACTACGAAGAGAACATGAAAATGTTCGGCGAGCTGCGACTGGCGCGTGCTTTGTCGGAAGAGCAGGTCGTTGCGATGCGCGATCCCAAGACGGCGGTGCATGCCAAGCTGCCGACACTGGACCAGGCGGTGGCGAATGGCGGCTTCCTGACAGGCTCCCCGGACGAAATTATCGAGGACCTGAAGAAGCTGGAAAAGCGCCTGCCGGGCCTCCAAAGAATAACCGTCAACCAGCCCCTCAGCCTACCGGGCGCGATGGCGCTGGAGCAACTGGAATGGTTCGCCAAGGACGTGATGCCGGCGTTCAAGGGATAACGCATTGGTGCACCGATGCAGGGTCGAGCCGCGAAGCGGATTGACGCGAAAGGGTTCAGACGGCTTTTGGCCGATCGCCGGTTGCCGCTCCTGCGAGAGGCCTTGGCTGCGCATCGGGTCAAGTATGCAGTCATACCGACCCTTGACAGGCTCGCGGCCGCAGCCTGAGAGTTCGAAGTAGTGGCGCCGGCTTGGCCAATTTCAACAGAGATGTGGACATCCGGATGATAAACGATAGCAGGAGACATCTCATGGAACAGCGTCCGTTCGGCCAGACGGGGCTTTCGGTGTCGGCGATCGGCTTCGGCTGCTGGGAAATCGGCGGCACTTACGGCGCCGTGGATGAAACCCGGTTTCAGAACGCTGTACGGCAGGCGATGGACCATGGGATTACCTGCTTCGACACCGCCGAAGCTTACGGGATGGGTGTTTCGGAAGAAGCCCTGTCCCGAGCGTTGGGGGGGCGGCGGTCCGAGGTGACATTGGTGACAAAATTCGGCGTGGGATACGCGGACAAACCGAAAGGCCGGGATAGCACGCGCGGCCGGGTCATGGCCTCGATTGAAGCCAGTTTGCGCCGGCTGCGCACCGACTATGTCGATGTCTATATGATCCATTGGCCCGACCCCAATACCCCGTTCGAAGAAACTTTCGCGGCGCTGGACGAGGTCGTGCGGCAGGGCAAGGCGCGTTTCATCGGTGTGTCCAACTTCCAGCTGCCGCAAATAGAAGCCTGCATGGCGCTGCGTCGTATCGATGTGGTTCAGTACGCCTGGAACATGTTCGATCGCCGCATGCGGACGGAGATCTTCCCCTATTGCGCCGCCAACGACATTGGCGTCATGGCCTATGGGTCGCTCGCATACGGGATGCTGACGGGAACGTTCAACGCAGATACCGCGTTCGACGAAAACGATTGGCGGTCGCGCCGCGGCACGTTGGGGACGCTGAACCTGTTCCGCACCCTGTTCGGACCGGATTATTTCGGTCGCAATTTGGCGGCGGTGGAGGCGCTGAAGCCTTTGGCGGCGAAATACGGCAAAACCTTGCCGCAATTCGCCCTGCGTTGGACCACTGCCAACCCGGTGATTAGCACGGCCTTGGTCGGTTTCCGCGATCCCGCCGAGGTGACGGAAAACCTCGGCGCTCTGGGCTGGACGATATCCGACGCCGATATGGCCGCGGTCGACGCGATTTTCCAAACCCACGGCGCGACGACGATGCCGGCCGGCTGGCTAGAAGACGCGTAAAACAAACCAAGACATAACGGAGGACACCATGCCGATCCAGCGTTTTGCCCCGATGACAAAGGACTTCCCGACCTTCGACTGCGACGCGCATGTCACCGAACCGCCATTGATCTGGGAGCGCGCTCAGGACCACCTGACGCGGGAAGATCTGGCGGCGATGCGTGAGACGATCTGGTGGGACGACGAGACGCAGCAGCTGATCGTGCACGGCAAGGCCGGCGTGGGCATCGGCGCGCCTCGGCGCGGCGGTATTCCAGGCACGATGCGGGTCATCTCCAACGCTGGGCCAGGCGTAAAGCATGACATCCAGCGGGCGCTGAACGTGCGCAACCTGAATCCCAAAACAGCGCTCACCCAGGAGCAGGTCGCCTACCTCGATTTCGATGGCTCCTATGAGCCGCACGCGCGATTGAAGGACATGGATGTGCAAGGGATCGATCAGGTGATGATCATTCCTACCGATATCGACACCTATCCTTGGCTGCTGAACGCCGTTGGCGCCCGCGCCTTCTGCCGATCCTACAACGAATGGGCGTATGAGTTTACGCGGGCGAATCCGGAACGGCTATTCTTCGCCGCGATGCTGCCGATGCAGAACCCCGAGTTCGCTCGGCGCGAAGTCTATCGCGTCGCCGAACTAGGATGCCGCGTCGCGCTGGTGCGGCCGATCGACGCGATGGGCAACTATCCGTTGCAACCAAAATACGATCCGGTCTGGAAAGCGATGGAGGAAACCGGCGTCGTCTACGGCATGCATCCGTTTCCGGCCAATGGCACGCTAAAGCCGCCGGGCTACACGGAACAGCACTCCGGCGCCGAGCTGGTGCGGCGCGCCATAGCGTCATCGGGTCTGGATCATTCGTTCCTGTCGAACGTGCAGAATTTCCAGGCGGAAGCGGCGCTGTGGGTTACCACCGTGCTGATGTCCGGTTTCTTCGACCGTTTCCCCAAGCTCCGGGCCGCGGTGTTCGAGGCATCGTCCACCTGGATCAGTTTCCTGCTCGACGAGTGCGACAAGAACTACCGGCTGTATCGGAACGAACGTCAGATGCCGAAACTGTCGAAACTGCCCAGCCAAATGTTCGCCGAACATTGCATGACGGGGTTTGAGGGCGATGAGGCGCCGCCGTCGCGCTTCCCGGAATTCTACAGCGACATGCTGATCTGGTCGTCCGACGTCTATCACCACGACGGCGACGACGCGTGGCGGGCGATGGAAACCATGAATAGCATCGGCCTGCCGCGGGCCGATCAGGCTAAATTCCTGGGCAGCAATGCGAGGCGGCTTTATAACATTCAGCCACCGCTCACGATCATCCGGGACCGTGTCACCGAAATTCATCGCCCGGACTGGTGGCCGACCGAAGCCGAGGTACAGGCCTCGCTGCGGGCCGACGCCTCCGTCAGTCACCGCTGAACGGGGGGGCAGAGCATGGCCAGCAAGAATTTTCCGGTTTTCGACAGCGATTCGCACGTCGTCGAACCGCCGGCGTTATGGGACACATACCTCGACGCCGAATTCCGGGCGCCGGGGAAGTTGGCGCTTTGGCGTCAGGATGGCGCGACCACGTCGTATCTGAAAATTAACGGTGAGATGTTCCGCGATACGATGAATCCCAACATCCCGCGCCATGCGATCTGGCGGCCGGGCATGACCTGGGACTCGGTCGGCGACCTGGACGCCTCGGTCCGCCACGCGCCGACCGAGGGTGCGTCGGACCCGCACGCCCGTCTGGCCGATATGGACGCAATGGGGGTGGATCAAACATTGCTCTACCCCACCTGGTTCGCGGAAGGATTTCACCTCGTCAAAGATCCCGATGTCGCCTATGCTTTGGCGCGCGCCTACAATGACTGGATCGCCGATTTCTGTTCAGCCGCGCCGACCAGGCTTTTCGCGGCGGCGATGGTGCCGTTGCAGAACATGGATTACGCGGTCGAAGAACTGCGCCGGGTCGGTAAAAATCCGGCGTTCCGAGCGGCATTTTTGCGGCCGATGTTTATCGAGGGGCGATATTTCACCCATCCGTATTTCGATCCGCTTTGGACGGAACTGGAAAAATTGGGTCTGGTCGCGGCGGTGCATCCGACCCCTGGATTGTGGAACCCGGAATTTACCTCGCACGGGCCGTTTATCGAGAAGGTGAAAAACCGCCTGTCGCAGGCGCCGATCATGGCAGGCGGCGGCGGCCCGGCTGCCGGCGGCGGCAATGGACGGGCGGGGGGCTCATTTTTCAATGCCTGGCCGTCGCTTGGGCATCCGATCGCGCAGATTCTTTCACCCTGGCTGGACAATCATTTGTTCGTGGCCTCGACCTTGATCGGCTACACGGTCATGCAACGTTTTCCCAACATGAAAGTGGTGATGGCGCACGGCAAGGCGTCGTGGATGGAGGAAGTGCTGGAGAAAATGGAGGCCTCCAGCCGTGTCATCCCGCTACTGCACCATTATCCCGTGCGTACCGACCCCGAGGAAATGTGGGAAGACGGCAAGGTCATGCTGGGTTTCGATGCCGAAGAGCGGCTAATCCAGAAGCTGCCGCACGATTTCGCGGATAAAGTCGTGTGGTCCTCGCGTTATCCCCATCACGATACGACAACGGCCTGGGATGCGATCGCACAACTCACCAAGGCCAATGTGCAGGAAGCGACGATCGCGCGAATGATGGGTGGCAACGCGGCGGCGCAATTCGGTGTAAAGGCAAATTCGTGAAAATCGCTGCTGTCCAGGTCAGCGTCCTCCGGGTCGCGCTGGACAGCCCCTATACCGCCGCGGGGCGGGCGGTGGATGCGAACTGGCACGTGATGGCCGAAGTCACCACCACCGACGGCGTGCATGGCTTCGGCTACATCGTGGCGCTCCGCGAAATGTTCGTGCGGGCGGTTGCCTCGGCCACGCACGAACTCGGCCGTTTGGTTGTCGGCATGAACGTGCTGGAGGCCGAGGCGGCGTGGCAGCGCATGGTCAAAGCCGGCGACTGGGTCGGGCCGGGCGGGCTGCTGAACTACGCGATCTGCCCGATTGACATCGCCATCTGGGACGCCGCCGGGAAGTCCCTCGGGCAGCCGGTGTCGCAATTATTGGGCGGATTTCGCGACCGGTTGCCAGCCTACGCCAGCGATGGGTTCTGGTATTCATTGTCGCTGGAAGAATTAGGTGCCTCCGCTTGCAAGGCGTACGCACAGGGCTTTCGTGCAATGAAACTACGCGTGGGCAACGAAAAGCACCCGGCGGGGGAGGTCGCACGCGTTCAGGCGGTACGCGACGCCGTCGGGCCGGACGTTTCGATCATGGTGGACGCCACGGAAACCTGGACGCTGGACAAAGCGATGCGGACGGGACGGGCCTTGGTGGAAAACGGGATATCCTGGCTGGAAGACCCGATCGTGCATACCGACAACCACGGCATGGGCCGCATTACCGCCGCTCTGGATACGCTGGTCGCGACAGGCGAGCATCTTTACGACATCGACGCTTACCGCCGGCTGCTGGACGCGCGGGGCTGCGGGATTGCATTGATCGACCTCGGGCGCATCGGCGGCGTGACCCCGTGGCGGCACGTGGCATCGCTGGCGCACGGCTTCGGCGCGATGGTGGGCGGACACGTGCTGCCGGAAATCCATATCCATCTGCTCACGGCTGTGCCGAACGCGCACATCGTCGAATACGTGCCACGGTCCGCTGGTCTGCTGAAAGCGATGCCGGCGATGGACGGGCCGGATATGGTAGTGCCGCCCGGAGCGGGATTCGGGCTGGAGCTGGATCGGGATGCGGTGAAACGCTTCACCGTCACCAATTGAGGGATTCCCCCATGAAAATCACCGATATCCGTACGATCCCGCTGACCTGGCACGCGTCAAATCCGTGCGTGGACGGTTAGGCCGACATGTCGGTTAACCGTCCACCGCGGTCGCCCGCGACCAATGGAGTCGCCACCCTGCACGACATCATGGTGACGATGCGCGACGGCGCCTGTCTGGCCACCGATGTGTATTTGCCTGCCGAAGATTGTGCCCTGCTGCCCGGTCCATTCCCCGTGGTGCTGGAACGCACGCCGTATCTGAAAACCCGCAACCAGACCAACACCCCGGACGGCGCGTTCTGGGCCAGCCGGGGCTACGCTTTCGTTACCCAGGATTGCCGCGGCCGGCATAAATCGGATGGCGTGTTTATCTCCTACCCCGTGGAGGGCGACGACGGCGTCGACACCATGGCCTGGATCGTGAAACAGCCATGGTGCAACGGCAAAGTCGCGGTGACGGGGTCAAGCTATTATGCCTCCACCGCGCAGGCGATCCTGTGCCGCAATCCGCCCGGTTTGGCGGCCGCCGTCATTCGCGTCGGTGCGGGCGATTACCACGAAGACGGCGCCTGGTCCGGCGGTGCCTTCCAGATAACGCACAACATAAACTATGCATTGGGCCTCGCCGCGCTTGGGAAAGAGGCGCAGGCCAATCCAGCGGTGCGAAAGGCGTTCGAGAAGGCGCTGGAAACCGAGGAAGCCTTCAAGCTGATGCAACGCTCCCCGCTGGCCCCGGGCCAATCGGTGATGGCGCTGGCGCCGACCTATGACGATTGGTACCAGGAATGGCAAAAGCACGAGCTATACGACGATTATTGGAAGCAGGACGGCTACCGGTTCGATTACCGTAATGCCCCCGACATTCCTATTCTGCTGATCGGCACATGGTACGACGAGTTCCTCGGCGGCATGCTCGACGCCTATACGGGTTACGCCGAGGATAAGACCGCGCCGGTGCATATGGTCATGGGCGGCGGGTTCCACTCATCGGTCTACACGATGTCCACCATCGCGGGCGATGCCGATTTCGGCCCGCATCTGCCGATGGATGTGCCGGGTTTGATTCTCCAGTGGTTCGACCAGCACGTGAAGGGCAACGACCAGGGCCTGCCCCAGGGGAACCTATTCCAGGGGAACCTGTTCCACGCCTTCCGTCTCGAAAGCGACAAAGGCCGCAAGACCCTGGCCGGCAATCTGCAAGCTGCCGGTTCCTGGCAAACTTTCTCGAGTTGGCCCCCCGCCGATGCTAAACCGACCAAATTCCACCTGTCGCCGGATTTCACACTGACGACGCAAACCCCGACAATGGGTGCGCTGAGCTACGACCACGACCCCGCGAACCCCGTGCCGACAATCGGAGGCAACGTCAGCTCCGGCCTGCAAATCGTGCGCGCCGGCCCGGCCGATCAGCGCGGCGATCCGACGCTGCTGCAATGCAACAACACCCACCCGTTATCGGAACGTCCGGACGTGCTGTCCTTCGCCACGCCGGCGCTCGACAAGGACACCGAAGTTTCCGGCCCGATAACAGTGACGCTGCACGTGTCCTCCAGCGCCGTCGACACCGACTTCACCGCTAAGCTGGTCGACCAGTATCCGCCCAGCCCCGACTACCCCGACGGCTACGCGATGAACATTGCCGATGCCGTCGTGCGCGCCCGCTTCCGCCGCTTCGCCCGGCAGGGCCCCGGCTACCGCCGCATCTACGCGCAACAGGACGAGAAACTGACGCCCGGCGAGATCGTCGAGGTCACCATCGACCTCTGGTCCGCCAGCGTGCTGTTCAAGGCTGGCCACCGCATCCGCCTGGACATCGCAAGCAGCAATTTCCCCCGCTTCGACGTCAATCCCAACACAGGGGAGCGATTCGCCGAACGCCGGTTGCCGCCAATCACAGCACGCAATACGATTCATATGGGCAAAGAACACCCGTCCCACGTCATCCTGCCGCTGCGGGGTTGATTGCCCGATATGATGACCCTCCTGTCCGACCCCCATGCCTGGGTCAGCCTGCTGACCCTGACGGTCATGGAAATCGTCCTGGGCATCGACAACCTGATCTTTCTGGCCATCCTCGCCGGCCGGCTGCCACCCGAGCGCCAGGCCACTGCGCGGCGTTTGGGGTTGATCCTGGCACTCGGCTCCCGTCTGGCTCTGCTGGCGACCATCGCCTGGATCATGCGACTGGCCACGCCGCTGTTTTCTATCGCGGGGCAATCGTTTTCTTGGCGCGACCTGATTCTGATCGGCGGCGGGTTGTTTCTCGTCTACAAAGGCACGGTCGAGATTCACGAACGCATCGAAGGCGACCATTCGGACGCCCCGGCATCCGACCGTCCAGCCGGAATGGCGGGCATCCTGGCGCAGATCGTCGTGCTGGACATCGTGTTCTCCTTCGACAGCGTGATCACCGCCGTGGGCATGGCCAACGAGCTGGAGATCATGATGGCGGCCGTGATCCTGGCCGTGGTCGCGATGCTGTTCGCCGCCGGGCCGTTGTCGGCGTTTATTGGCCGGCATCCGACCGTGAAGATGCTGGCATTGAGTTTTCTGCTGCTCATCGGCATGACGTTGATCGCCGACGGTTTCGGCGCCCATGTCGCCAAGGGCTACGTCTACGCTGCCATGGCATTTTCCGCCGCGGTCGAATCGCTCAACCTGTTCGCCATTCGGCGGCATCGCAAACCCTGATCGCGGGAGCCTTAAGTCAGTGAGAATCGGTATCGTTTCGGATATTCATTCCAACGAACAGGGCCTTCGACTGGCGCTCGATGCAATGGGAGATATCGAAGAACTGCTCTGCCTCGGGGACGCGATTTTCGAATATAAATTCTCCAACGAAGTCATCGGCCTGCTGAAACACCGGAAGGCCTATGTCATCCAGGGCAATCACGAAGAAGGCTTTCTGGCCGAATCCGGCCGGCGCGCCCGCGAACGGCCCGGCATCGACCCCGATTTGCTCCAATGGCTTGCCGATCAGCCGTACCGCCGCACCCTGGAATTTGGCGGACGAACCATTCTAATGGTCCATTCCACCCCGTGGGAGCCGCGCGGCACCTATGTTTACCCGCACAGCGCGAATCTGGAACGCTTTGCCGAAGCCGACGCCGAGTTCGTGATGTACGGCCACACCCACGCGCAGGTCGTCCGTCGCATTGGCAAAGTCACAATCGTGAACCCCGGTTCTGCTGGCGACGCCCGAGACCACAATAACAACCGGCAACTTAGTTGCGCGGTTCTGGAAACCGAAACAGGGGAAGTGACGGTTATCGATTACCACGATCCACGTTATGCACCGCGGCCGTAAGCGACCCTCGTGCTTTGACCGATATTCCCTTGCAACCGGCCTGGGACGGCACATATGATCGGTGTCGATGACGCGTTTCGGGTAACACAAAGGGTAGCATCATGACCTCGTTCGACTTCCTCGTCAGCGCCATCGTTTGGATATCCCTAGCCATGACCGGCGTGCTGCTTCTCTCGGCTGCGGGCCCGACCCGTAAGGCGATCGCGATTACCATCCAACGGCAGATGCGGCGCTAGAGCGTGATCGCTTGAGGTTGACTTCAACCTCGGGCGTGAATCACCCTCTCAAACAAAGGCTTAGACCATGATCCAACGCCGAGATCGCGTGCGACCTCAAACGATCATGGTCTAGGCTTTATAGGCCCAATCGCTCCACCAGCGACGCCACCACCGCCTCGAACATCGCTGTCGTCAGCCGCCCGGTGTTCGTGTTCAGCCGGGACACGTGATAGCTGTCCGCCAGCAAAAATCCGTCCGGCAGTTCGTGCAGTGCGCCGTGCTGGAACGGCACATGGCTCGCCCGCAGCCCGCGCGCGCGCAGCACCGCCTTATGCGACACCCCACCCAGCGCCAGCACTCCGCGCACCCCCGGCATCCCGGCGAGTTCGGCCGCCAGGAATGGGTTGCAGGCGGTGATCTCGGTCGGGGTTGGCAGGTTACCGGGCGGCACGCATCGCACCGCATTGGTCACGCGGGTGTTGCGGAGCCCAAGTCCGTCAGCGGCGTTGGCTCCGTAAGCCCCAGTCGCCAATCCGTATTCGATCAGTGTCTGGTACAGCAGCACGCCCGCGAAATCGCCGGTGAACGGCCGGCCGGTGCGGTTTGCCCCGCGCACTCCTGGCGCCAGCCCCACCACCAGGAGCGGCGCCTCCACCCCGCCAAAGCTCGGCACCGGGGCATTGAACCAGTCGGGATTGGCCGCCCGGTTCGCCGTCCGGTACGCCACCAAGCGCGGGCACAGGGCGCAATCCCGCCCCGGTGCCCGCGGCATCAGGCTTGATCCAACGGATCGACGAATGGATCGGCCGGCGTATTCCGCCCGTTCACCGGCCGGGTCCGGGGTTCGGTCTGGCGGCGGGTGAACTCGGGCGCGATTTCGGAAAGCTCGATGAACTGGTCGGCCTGCCGGCGGAGTTCGTCGGCCACCATCGGCGGGCTGGTGCGAATGGACGACACCACGGACACCCGCACGCCCTTGCGCTGCACCGCCTCCACCAACCGGCGGAAATCGGAATCCCCGCTGAACAGCACGGCGTGATCGATTTTGTCCGCGAGTTCCAGCATGTCCACCGCGATTTCGATGTCCATGTTGCCCTTGACCCGCCGGCGACCAGTGGAGTCCGTGAATTCCTTCGCCGCCTTGGTCACCAGGCTGTAGCCGTTATACGCCAGCCAATCCGTCAGCGGCTTCAGCGGCGAATATTCCTCGGTCTCCAGAATCGCCGAGTAGTAATAGGCTCTGATCGTATTCGCCCGCTTGCGGAAATATTCGAGCAGGTTCCGGTAATCCACGTCGAACCCGAGGTTGCGCGACGCTGAATACAGATTGGCCCCGTCGATAAAGAGCGCGACGCGCTCATTGGGCAGAAAATGCATGATGGCTACCTTATGCAATTGGGAGCATGAACGGTGCCGATATAGCAGGTCCCCGGCGGGACCGGAAAGACCGGAAAAATAGCATGATCCTGGTGGCGATCGGCGCCAACCTGCCGAACGCTGAGGGCGCCTCGGCGCTCGAAACCTGCCGGAGGGCGGCCGCGGCACTGGACGCGCTGCCGGGGCTGACGCTGAAAGCCCTGTCGCGCTGGTATGAGACGGATCCCGTCCCGCCCTCCGGCCAGCCACCTTACATCAATGGCGTGGCGCTTTTGGCCGGGCCGGCACCCGATCCCGCCGCGCTGCTGATCGCGCTGCAGGGTATCGAGAACGCTTTCGGCCGGGTGCGTGAGGCACCGAACGCGGCTCGGACTTTAGATCTCGACATAGTCGCGATCGGCGGTCTCGTGCGGTTGGCCCCAGACCCGATCGTCCCGCACCCGCGCGCGCACTTGCGCGCGTTCGTGCTGGTACCCCTGGCCGACGTGGCGCCCGACTGGGTGCATCCCATCCTGGGTCAGACCGCTTCAGCGCTCCAGGCCGCGTTGCCGGCGTCGGGCGTGCGCCCTATGCCCGGCCGGGGATAAAGCCCGCTTGGCGGCGCCTCGGGCCGATTTTGCCGAGCAGGAACATGCCGAGTCCGGCTGCGACCAGCAGGATGATGCCGGTAAGCGGCCGATGCACGATCCAAGCGACGGCGATGGTCACCAGCGTGATTGGTACCGACAACGTCACGGCGGCAAGGAATGCCCCCGCACCGACTATCGATTCCAGAAACGGCAGGATCGCGAACAGCATGGTTAGCGGGCGGCTTATGCAGACGAGGCCAATCAACACCAACACGAACCCGACCCCGCGCAGGATCCAGGTCATCGTACTTTCGGACTTCTTTTCCTGCGTGAACAGCGCCTCCGCGCTGACCGAACCCGGTTCGGCCAACGCAATGGTGTAGCCGTTGCTATCACGAAATACCGTCAGCAGGCCCCCGGCGGATGCCGCCGCGACTGAGACCGTTTGCGCCGATATGCCCCCGAACGAAACCTTGAGATCGCCGATCGCCGGCTGAGCGGGATCCCGCCCCCGGTAGAACCCGTCCCCAGCGGCCTGATAGCTCGGAGGCGGCGCCGAGAGCTGCTGCACTGGCACAAATTCCGACAACCGGCTCAGCACGGGCGTATCGACTTTATAGGCGCCCAATTGGACGTTGCCGCCATCGAAAATCTGCGACTGCGCGGGCATCGACGGGTTTCGGTGATCCCCCTGCCCATGGAAATGCGAGGAATCCACCGGGTGATCCAACCAAACCTTACGGTAGCTGTAGGTCGTGGTGGTGGTCTTGGAGCCGCCAACATTCTCATGCGATTCAGATTTCGACTGCTCTTCCCATTGGAACATCTCGACCTTGCGCGACAGGCGCAGCAAACCGTCGCGACTGACGCCGAAAACCGGGTCCCGCGCGGGTGTGCCAGGCTGCATCGTGCCGGTGAGGTGAACCAGCTTGCCATCCACCTTGGGATCGACCGCGGCCGGCATGACTTCCACGATCGATTTCGCCCCGCGATCCAGCGCTCTGATCGCATCCACCGCTCGGCCTTCGTTCCAATACAGGAGCACGATCGCGGCGGGCACCAGGATGAGACCGATCAAGGCCGCAATCAGGCTGCCGCCCAAACGCGATCCGTAGCCTTCTGTAGTGGTTTCGCTGAAGCTGTCGCTACCCGTGCTGGTGCTATTGCTGCTATCGTCTGACATCGTGCGATTCCTTGCCGTCTCCAACCCTCGCGACCGTAAGCAATCGCCGCCTTCGTGTCACTTCAACCATTGCGGAGCGAGTCACCAATCCATCCGGGCACCGTGACGACATAGAAGCACGGACGCACCATTCCGTTCGCGTTCACGCTCATGCTGGCATACAGATAGTCGCAGCCGAAATAAGGGCGTGCTGGTCCCCAGGCGCCGCTTCGCCGCGACGAACCGACCCTCTCGATAGGGCGACGATCCGTTCCGGGCAAGGCAATTGCAATTGAAAACATCGCCAGCGTTGGGACGCCTGTTTCCGGCCTTCGCACCATGGTGAGGTCAGTACGGCGCGCGGCAACGCATTAAGAGCGGGGCGTTGAAGCCGAGTTTATGAGTTTGGGAGAGGCCGGTGCGAGCCGCCGCCGGCAAGCGACCCGACTGCAGGACGCCGGGCCACGCGGCTCGGACGCCAGAGCCGTTCCAATGCAATCGACCTGCCGTCCCGGGAAAACCCCTTGCGCCGCAGCGCAGCATGACCTACCTTAGTCGTTCACACATTATCGGAGATTGAGCGCATGGCGCGCGTCACCGTCGAAGACTGCGTTCAAAAGGTCCCCAACCGCTTCGAGCTCGTGCTGCTCGCGGCGCAGCGTGCCCGTAACCTCAGCCGTGGCGAGGAACTGACCATCGATCGCGACGACGACAAGAACCCGGTCGTCGCCCTCCGCGAAATCGCCGAGGAAACCATCGAGCTGCCGAAGCTCGAACAGGACCTGATCCGCTCGCTGTCGCGCGCGCCGGAACCAGAACCGGCGGACGAGGAAGTGCTGGACCTCATTCCGACCGATCAGAACATCTTCGGCCTGCAAGACGTCTCGGCCGAGGAAGAAAACGCGGTGCTCGCGGCCGATGCCGAGGAGATGTCGCCCGAAGACCTGGAAGCGGCCATCGGCGCGGAACTCGGCGGCCGCGGCTTTCGATAACCGAAGGCAGCCATCGCTATGACCCAACGGGGGATCGGTCGCGGGATGCCGTTTGCCGCCCCCGATGGCGCGGCCACCCCCGGTGCCACAACCGAAGTCAAGCCACGCCCGGAGATCGTCCGTCAGTTCGAGCTGACGGAGAAAGTTCTCGCCTACGATCCCAAGGCCGATACTGGGCTGATCGACGCCGCCTACGTGCTGGCGATGCAGGCGCACGGCAACCAGCGCCGCGACAACGGCGATCCCTACATTACCCATCCCATCGCCGTCGCCGACATACTGGCGGGCTACCGGTTGGACACCGCGTCGATCGTCACCGGCCTGCTGCACGACACGATCGAGGATACCCCGGTCAAGCTGCGGGACATCGAGACCCGCTTCGGCAAGCAAATCGCGGGGCTGGTCGATGGGGTGACGAAGCTCACCCGACTGGAACTGCAATCGGATCGCACCAAGCAAGCCGAGAATTTCCGCAAACTCGTGCTTGCCATGAGCCGGGACATCCGGGTCTTGTTGGTCAAGCTCGCCGACCGGCTGCACAACATGCGCACCTTGCATTTCGTGCAGAAGCCGGAACGCCGGCAGCGCATCGCGAGCGAAACGATGGAGATTTACGCGCCCCTCGCCGAACGCATCGGCATGGACGCGATCAAAACCGAACTCCAGAACCTGTCCTTCGCGGAACTGGAACCGGACGCCTATAGCACCATTCAGGCCCGCCTGAATTTTTTGCGCGGCCAGGGTGCGGATGTCATCGCCGAAGTCCGGGACGAACTCGTCCGCATCTGCCGCGAAGCCGGGGTCAAGGTGCTCGAGGTCACCGGCCGGGAAAAAAGCCCGTTCTCCATCTGGGAGAAAATGCAGCGCCGCAACGTGGCGTTCGAACAGCTATCCGACCTCATGGCATTCCGCGTGGTCGTTGAGGCCAAAGGCGATTGCTACGGGGCTCTGGGCGCCGTTCACTCGGCCTATCCAGTCATCGCCGGGCGGTTCAAGGACTACATTTCCACCCCGAAATCCAACGGCTACCAGTCGTTGCACACCGGGGTGACGCTGCGCGAGCCGCGCAACCAGAAGATCGAGATCCAGATCCGCACGCCGGATATGAACGACATCGCGGAAAACGGCGTGGCATCGCATTGGCTGTATAAGACCAGCGACACCAAGATCGACGGCAACGAGACGAAGCAATTCCGTTGGGTGCAGGACCTGCTCGATATCCTTGAGGACTCTGCCGCCCCCGACGATTTCCTGGAAAACACCAAGCTGGAACTGTACGGCGATCAGGTGTTCTGCTTCACGCCAAAGGGTCAGCTGATCCAGCTGCCGCGTGGCGCGACGCCGGTCGATTTCGCTTACGCCGTGCACAGCCAGATCGGCGATACCTGCGTCGGCGCCAAGATCAACGGCCGCCTGTTGCCGCTGCGGCATCAGCTCCAGAATGGCGACCAGGTTGAGATCATGACCGCCCGCGGCGGCACCCCGTCGCCGCAGTGGGAGCGGTTCTGCGTCACCGGCAAAGCGCGCGCCCGCATCCGCCGCTTCGTCCATCAGGAACAACGCCAGCAAAGCCGCGACGCCGGCAAGGCCGAGCTGACCAAGGCGTTCCGCCAGGCCGGGGTGGATGGATCTGAAAAAGCGCTCGAACCGCATCTCAAGACGCTGAAATTGGCGTCGCTCGACGACCTCTATATCGCCGTTGGCAACGGCAATATGGGCGCGCGGGACATCGTCAATGCCGCGTACCCCGAGCTGCGCCAGACCGTTCGGTCGCA
This sequence comes from Acetobacteraceae bacterium, assembly GCA_025352375.1. GTDB lineage: Bacteria > Pseudomonadota > Alphaproteobacteria > Acetobacterales > Acetobacteraceae > Rhodopila. The sequence continues at coordinate 24,035 of JANXTL010000212.1, forward strand.
GCGTATGGTGCCCGCTTTGCTGCCACGTAACGCCCGTGGCACCAAACCCGACCACGGCATGCCCGTCACCGGCCTGGTGCCGGGGATGGCCTATACCTTCGCCGGCTGCTGCCACCCCGTCCCCGGCGATGAGATCGTCGGCATCGTCGCGACCGGCAAGGGGGTCACGATCCATGGGCGGGAGTGCCAGACCCTGGCCGGTTTCGCCGCGACCCCCGAACGCTTCATCGATGTCGACTGGAACTACGAGGTGCTGCACAAATCCGGCATCTCCGGGAAGCTGCCGGCGCATACCGCGCGGGTCAGCATCGTCACCGGCAACGACCCCGGGGCGCTTGCCATCCTGACCAATGCGATCGCCAAGCAGGATGGTGCCATTGCCAACCTGAAAATCGTCAACCGCCAATCCGACTTCATGGAAACCCTGGTGGACGTGGACGTGCGCGATATCGCGCATCTGGCCAAGGTGCTCGCGGGCCTGCGCGGCGCCAGCGGCGTCCAAAGCGTCGAGCGGGCCAAGGGCTGATGATACTCGGCCTTGGGTCGGACCTTTGCGACATAAGGCGCATCGAAAAAGCCATCGAACGGCACGGCGACCGCTTTATCGACCGCATATTCACCGCCGAAGAGCGCGCCGAGGCTGAGCGGCGGACGCCGAAGAACCGGCCGTCGACCTATGCGAAGCGGTTCGCCGCCAAAGAGGCAGCGTCGAAGGCCCTGAGCACCGGCTTCGCGGGGGGCGTGTTCTTCTCCGATCTGGGAGTCGTGAACCTTCCCGGCGGCAAGCCCACGCTGGTGCTGACCGGGGGGTCGGCCGCACGTTTGAAGGCCATCACGCCGTCGGGCATGACCGCGCGCGTGCATCTGACCATGACCGATGAATACCCTTACGCCCTCGCGCAGGTCATCATCGAGGCCGAGCGGGAGGAAACCCCATGAATACTGTCCAGATCGAACAAAAAGGCCCCGTCAAAACCATCTGGATGAACCGCCCGGAAAAGCGCAATGCCCTCGACGCCGACATGCTGCGCCAGATGACCGACGCCCTGCGCGCCCGCGCCGCCCCCGAGGACCGCGTCGTCGTCATCCGCGGTCACGGCCCGGTGTTCTGCTCGGGGCTCGACATGAAGCAGCGCCGGGAATCAATCGGCACCGGCGGTGCCAGCGGGATCGAGGTCATGCTGCGTGCCATCGAACTCTGTCCCCTGCCCGTGGTCGCCGTGGTCCAAGGCGACGCCATCGCCGGCGGCAATGAACTGGCGCTGCACTGCGATTTGGTCATCGCAAGCGACACCGCGCGCTTCGGCATGTCGCTGGCACAGGTCGGCCTCGCACCGAATTGGTTCCTGGCCAAGAAGCTGATGGAAATCCTCGGACCGGTCACAACCCGGGAAATGCTGTTGCTCGGCGATCCGCTGCCCGCCACGCGGCTGTATGCGCTGGGAATGATCGCCCGCTGCGTGCCATCGGATCGGCTGGAGGCGGAAGCGAGCAAAATCGTCGACCGAATGTCCGCCAACGCACCGCTTTCGCTGAAGGCGATGAAGGCGACAACGGTTCGTCAACTGGAAATCCGCGATACCATGCCTCACGCGGATATCGACGCGCTGGTAGAGGCGACCCTCAAGAGTCAGGATGCGAAAGAAGGCATGACAGCGCGCCTCGAGAAGCGCCACGCCCACTTTAAAGGGCTATAACCCGGGCAGGTGAATGCTTGACACGGCACGCGCCAGCGCGCTTGAACCCCGCTCATTCCTACCGGAAAGCCCTCATCGTATGGCGACCAGCAAGGCCGCGGCCAAACGCAAGCAAGGCGTGTGGACCGAGAATATCAAAACCATCGTCTATGCGGTGCTGATCGCGGTCGGCGTGCGCTCAGTGGCGTTCGAGCCTTTCAACATCCCCTCGGGCAGCATGATCCCGACGCTTTTGGTCGGCGACTACCTGTTCGTTTCTAAATACAGCTACGGCTACTCCAAATATTCCCTCCCCTTCTCGCCACCCTTGTTCAATGGGCGGATTTTTGGGGCAATGCCGCATCGCGGCGACGTCGCGGTGTTCAAATTCCCGCGCGATAACTCGACCGACTACATCAAGCGTATCGTCGGCCTGCCGGGCGACCGCATGCAGGTGAAGGCGGGCGTGCTCTATATCAACGGCGAACCCGCCTTGCGCACGTCGGAAGGCACGTTCATCGCCAAGGATCAGGGCATCCGCACCGAACTGCGCCGGTACCAGGAGACGCTGCCAGGCGGGGTTAAGCATGACATTCTGAAGGCCACCGATGGCCTGGACAACGCCCGCCGCCCGGGTTTCGACCCCACCAAAGAATTCGATCCCAACAACACGCCCGAATATGTCGTGCCGCCGAATCATGTCTTCGCGATGGGCGACAATCGCGACATGTCGTCCGACAGCCGCTTCATGAGCAGCTCCGGCGTCGGCTTCGTGCCCGTGGAAAATCTCGTGGGGCGGGCGGAAATCATGTTCTTCTCGATCGAAAGCGACCCCAACGACGATTGGTGGGCGTTCTGGGAGTGGCCGATGCGGATCCGCTGGTCCCGCCTGCTGAAGATCATCCATTGAACGCAGCGCTCGAAACCATCCTCGGGCACACATTCACGCGCCCCGAACTCCCGCGGGAGGCTATGACCCATCGCTCCGCCTCGTCCGGCAAGGGGTCGAAGGGGTCAAACGAAAGACTGGAATTCATCGGCGACCGGGTTCTTGGCCTGATCGTGGCCGAGTGGCTGGCCGAGCGGTTCCCGGACGAGCAGGAAGGCGAATTGGGCCGGCGGTTGGCACATTTGGTGTCTCAACCCGTGCTTGCCACGATCGCCGAGGAAATCGGGCTGGCCACCGTTCTGTCGGTTTCAACCGGTGAGGCTAAAGCCGGCGTCAAACAGCGCGCCACCGTCCTGGCAGATGCGCTTGAGGCCGCGCTGGGGGCGTTGTACCTCGACGCTGGCCTCGGCCCGGCGCGCGGGTTTATCCACCGCGCCTGGGGACGGGCGATGGTGGAGCAAGCCGAACCGCCGAAGGACCCCAAGAGCGCGCTACAGGAATGGGCGCATAAGCGCACACGCGGTTCGCCGGCTTATGCGGTCACCAACCGCTCCGGCCCGCCGCACGCACCGGAGTTTACCGTGACAGTAACCGTGGGCGATTTCTCGGGTGTCGGCGTTGCCGGCAGCAAGCAGGCCGCCGAACAGGCTGCCGCCGCCGCGCTGCTTGGCGGGCTGCCGTCATGAAATGCGGGTTTGTCGCCATTGTCGGCGCGCCCAATGCGGGCAAATCCACGCTGCTCAACCGGTTGACCGGTGCCAAGGTGTCGATCGTGTCCCCCAAGGCGCAGACGACCCGCTTTCGGGTGCTGGGCATCATGATGCGCGGCGAGAGCCAGGTGCTGCTGGTGGACACCCCCGGCATCTTTAAGCCGAAGCGCAAGCTGGACCGAGCGATGGTGAACGCGGCGTGGAGCGGGGCGGCGGATGCGGATTTGGCGGTGTTGCTGGTGGACTCCAAGGCCGGCGCGACGGCCGACGTGAAGGCCATCGCCACGCAACTTGGCAAGTCCGGGCGCCGCTGCTGGCTGGTGCTGAACAAGTGCGATCTGGTGCCTCCGGGGGCGCTGTTGCCGCTGACCGCTGTTATGACCGAACTCGCGGTGTTCGAGGAAACGTTCATGGTCAGCGCCTCCACCGGCGACGGGCTGCTCGAACTCATGGACGCCTTCGCGGCGGCGGTGCCGGAGGGTCCGTTCCTTTACCCCGAGGACGATCTGACCGACCTGCCCGAACGCCTGTTGGCGGCGGAGATCGTGCGCGAACAAATCTTCATGCAGACGCATGAAGAAGTGCCCTACGGCACCACCGTGGAAACCGAGACCTGGACCGAACGCAAGGATGGTTCTGTCCGTATCGACGTGACGGTTTACGTCGCCCGCTCCGGCCATAAGGCGATTTTGATCGGGGAGAAGGGGTCGAAGATCAAATCGATCGGGGCGCGGGCACGGCAGGATTTGGGCCGGCTGCTGGAGCGGACGGTGCACCTTTTCCTCAATGTGAAGCAGCGGACGGGCTGGGACGAGGAAGGGGCTCGTCTCAGGGCGATTGGGTTGGAGGATCCGGGGTAGTATCGGCGGCGTTGCCGCGCATTGACTTCCCCGCCCCCGTCCCCTACGCCGCCGCCCTTTCCAACGGACTCCCCGCCTCATGTCCCGCCGCAAACCTAAAGGTCGCCCGCTCGACGGGTGGCTCATCATCGACAAGCCGCCGGGCATGACCAGCACCGACGTGGTCAACCGCGTCAAACGCATTTTCGATGCGCAAAAGGCCGGCCATGGCGGCACGCTCGACCCGCTGGCGACCGGGGTTCTGCCGATCGCGTTCGGCGCCGCCACCAAGACCGTGCCCTATGTGATGGACGGCACGAAGCTCTACCGCTTCACCCTGAAACTGGGCGAAGCCCGCGACACCGACGACGCGGACGGGGAGGTCATCGAGACCTCCGACGTCCGCCCCACCGACGACCAGATCAACGCCGCGCTGCCCGCCTTCCGGGGCAACATCATGCAGGTCCCGCCGATTTACTCCGCCATCAAGATCGCCGGCGAACGCGCCTACGACATGGCCCGCGAAGGTCGCGCCCCGGTCCTGGAACCCCGCCCCGCCCGCGTCGACCGCTTCGAGCTGATCGAGCGTCCCGATGCCGATACCGCGGTGTTCGAGGTCGCCTCGGGCAAGGGCGTTTACATGCGCAGCCTCGCCCGCGATCTGGCGCGGGCCTGCGGCACCGTGGGTCACGTCGCCGCCCTGCGCCGCTTGCGGGTCGGACCCTTCCTGGAGGCCGCCTCGATTCCGCTGGACAAACTGCGCGAAGCAGAGGATACCGCGCCGGCTTCCCCGGACCTTCTGCTTCCGGTCGTGACCGCGCTGGCCGACATCCCGGCGCTGGCCCTGACGGAATCTGAGGCCGCCGACCTCCGGCATGGCCAGGCGATCAGCCTGGTGGCGCTGATGGGACGGATTCCAGGCAATGCCGATCCCAGTGGCGGGTTGGTACGTGCCATGGCGGGTGGCCGCGTGATCGGGTTGGCCCGTCTGGAAGACGGCCTGATGAAACCCGAACGGGTGCTGTAAGGCCCCCATCCCGCGTTTCCTTCAATCCCTGACCATGGAGATCATGCGATGTCGATCACGGCGGAGCGCCGCACGGCGCTTATTGGCGACTATAAAACCAACGAGACGGACACCGGCAGCCCCGAAGTGCAGGTCGCCATATTGTCCGAACGGATCACCAACCTCACCGATCATCTGAAAACGCACGCGAAGGATTTCCACTCGCGCCGCGGCCTGCTGATGCTCGTCGGCCGCCGTCGCCGGCTGCTGGACTACCTCAAAGGCAAGAACCACGACCGCTACGCGGCCTTGATCGGCCGGTTAGGCCTGCGCCGCTAACAGGCGGTGACATGATGGCTGCCCGTGCCATATAGGCGGGTAGCACCCGAGACCCCCGGATCGCCGTGATTCGGGGCAACGCCGCGAACAACGGCGGAGCGACAGACCAGCCGAACCGGCACGCCCCTGGTAGGAGCGGGAACCGCGACGGCGTTTCCGGCCACATGGCCGCGGGCGAGCAGCCCGCACTCCTGGTGACCCGAAACGCCGCCTCCCGACCGCCCTGGGGAAAAACGGATCGTCAGGCTTGCCGTCCGCCGTATCAGCGCATCCAAAAGGACGACCGAATGTTCAATTACTTCCGCAAGGAAATCGAATGGGGCGGCCGCACGCTGACCCTGGAAACCGGCAAGATTGCGCGCCAGGCCGATGGCGCCGTCCTGGTCCGCTACGGCGACACCATCGTGCTCTGCACCGCCGTCGGCGTGAAAACCGCCAAACCCGGTCAGGATTTCTTCCCCCTGACTGTCAATTATCAGGAAAAGGCCTTCGCGGCCGGCAAGATCCCCGGCGGCTTCTTCAAGCGTGAGGGCCGTCCCTCGGAAGCCGAAGTGCTGAAAAGCCGCCTGATCGACCGCCCAATCCGCCCGTTGTTCCCGGAAGGTTTCCGGAATGAGGTGCAGATCGTCGCCACCGTCCTGTCGCACGACATGGAGAACGATCCCGACGTCGTCGCGATGATCGGCTGCTCCGCCGCGCTGACCCTGTCCGGCATTCCCTTCTTCGGCCCGATCGCCGCCGCCCATGTCGGCTACGAAAATGGCGAATACGTGCTGAACCCGACCATGGCCGCGGCCAAGGCTGGCGCCCTCGAACTGGTCGTCGCCGGCACGGTCGAAGGTGTGCTGATGGTCGAGTCCGAAGCCCACGAGCTGTCGGAGGAGATCATGCTGGGCGCCGTCGCGTTCGGCCACGCCGCGTTCCAGCCGGTGATCCAGGCGATCATCGAACTCGCCGAACACGCCGCGAAAGAGCCCTGGGCCCTGACCGAGAAGTCGGAGGCCGAAATTTCGCTGAAAGCCCGCGCCGACGCGTTGGCCCGCGCGTCCCTGGCCGAAGCCTATCAGGAGCGTGTGAAGCAGGTTCGCTACAGCAAGGTCGGCGCTGCGAAGAAGGCCGCCGTCGCCGCGCTGACGGCGGAAGGGCTAGACGTCGCCAAGGCCGGCGCCGTCCTTCACGACCTGGAAGCCGACGTGGTCCGCAATGCCATCCTGGACACCGGCATCCGCATCGACGGCCGCGACACCCGCACCGTGCGCCCGATCATGGCCGAAGTCGGCATACTGCCGCGCGCCCATGGCTCCTCGCTGTTCACCCGCGGGGAAACACAGGCGTTCTGCGTCGCCACCCTCGGCACCGGTTCGGATGAGCAGATCATCGACGCGCTGGAAGGCGAGTACCGCGAGCATTTCATGCTGCACTACAACTTCCCTCCCTACTCGGTGGGTGAGGCCGGCCGCATGGGTTCGCCCGGCCGCCGCGAAGTGGGGCATGGCAAGCTGGCATGGCGCAGCATCCATCCGCTGCTGCCCGGGAAAGACAAATTCCCCTACACCCTGCGCGTGGTGTCCGAGATCACTGAATCCAACGGCTCATCCTCCATGGCGACCGTGTGCGGCGCCTCCCTGGCGCTGATGGATGCCGGTGTTCCCCTGCTTCGTCCGGTGGCGGGCATCGCCATGGGACTGATCAAGGAAGAAAAAGGCTTCGCCGTGCTGTCGGACATTCTGGGTGACGAAGATCACCTGGGCGATATGGACTTCAAGGTGGCCGGCACCGAGATGGGTGTCACCAGCCTGCAGATGGACATCAAGATCACGTCCATCACCTTCGACATCATGAAGATCGCGCTGGATCAGGCCAAAGACGGCCGCCTGCACATCCTCGGCGAAATGTCCAAGGCCCTGACCGGCGCCCGTGGCGACGTGGCGCAGACCGCGCCGCGCATCACCGTGATCACCGTGCCGAAGGATAAGATCCGCGAAGTCATCGGCACCGGCGGCAAGGTGATCCGCGAGATCGTGGAGCAGACCGGCTGCAAGATCGACATCAACGACGACGGCACGATCAAGATCGCGGCAACCGACATCGCTCAGGCGCAGCTCGCGATCGACAAGATCCGTGGCATCGTGGCGGAACCTGAGATCGGCGTCATCTACATCGGCAAGGTGGTGAAAACCGCCGAGTTCGGCGCGTTCGTGAACTTCCTCGGCGCCAAGGACGGGCTGGTGCACATCAGTGAGCTGCAGCAGGGCCGGGTGAACAAGACCTCCGACGTCGTCAAGGACGGCGACATGGTGAAGGTCAAGGTCATCGGCTTCGACGACCGCGGCAAGGTGAAGCTGTCGATGCGGGTGGTCGATCAGGCCACCGGCGCGGACATCACCGAGCAGGTTGGCGCCAAGCCGTCGCGCGGTGAGGGCGGGGACCGGCCGGAACGGGGCGATCGGCCCGATCGCGGCGATCGCTTCAACCGCGACCGTGGCGGCGAGCGTCGCGAACGCGCGCCGATGCCCTCCGACACCGAGCAGCCGTAACAACGAACGCACACTGTCACCGGATGGTAGCACTTGCATCCGGTGACAGTGCGACCAAGTGTGTCTCCACAGGTCCGCGCGGCTTTTGCCTACCTAGGGGTTCGGGTCCATGCAAGCGATCAACGCGATCAGAATGGGCGGTTTCGATGTCCTCCCGTTCGTCGAGGGTGGTAAGGGCGTTGCTATCTCCAACGGCGTGTCGGCCGGCCATTGGGCCAAGGCCGGCGGTGTTGGCACGTTCAGTGCCGTCAATCCCGATAGCTACGACGAAGCCGGCAACTTCATCCCGCAGGTCTATCATAGCCGCACCCGGCGGGAGCGGCACGAGGAACTGATCGCCTATGCCATCAAAGGCGCGGTCACCCAAGCCAAGCGCGCCTGGGACATCACGGGCGGCAAGGGACGCATCCATGCCAATATCCTGTGGGAAATGGGTGGGGCCGAACGCATTGTCGATGCCGTGCTGGAACACGCCAAAGGCCTGATTCACGGCATCACCTGCGGCGCCGGCATGCCTTATCGCCTGTCGGACATCGCCACGAAATTCAACGTCCATTACTACCCCATTATCTCGTCTGCCCGCGCCTTCAACGCGTTGTGGCGCCGTGCCTACTCCAAGGCGGCATCATTGCTGGGCGGCGTGGTCTATGAGGACCCCTGGCTCGCCGGCGGGCATAACGGTCTGTCCAACAGCGAGGACCCGACCAAGCCGGAAGACCCCTATCCCCGGGTCAAAGCGCTGCGCGAACAAATGCGCGTCTATGGCCTGGACGAAACGCCCATAATCATGGCTGGCGGCGTCTGGTGGCTGGAAGAATGGGAACACTGGATCGACAATCCCGAGTTGGGACCGATCGCATTCCAATTCGGCACCCGCCCCCTGCTGACCCAGGAAAGCCCCATTGGCAACATCTGGAAGCAACGTCTGCTGACCCTGAAGGAGGGCGACGTCTTCCTGAACCGTTTCAGCCCGACGGGGTTCTACTCCAGCGCGGTGAATAACAATTTCATCCAGGAATTGCGGGGGCGGTCCGAACGGCAGATCGCCTACTCCACCGAACCGGTCGGCGAGCACACGGCCGCCTACGGCGTCGGGCCGCGCAAGCGCATGGTTTACATGGCCCCGGCCGACCTTGAGCGCGCGAACGCCTGGGAAGCCCAGGGGTTCACCGATACATTGCGCACCCCGGACAATACCCTGGTTTTCGTGACCCCGGACAAGGCGCAGGAGATTGTCCAGGACCAAGCCGAGTGCATGGGTTGCCTCAGCACCTGCCGGTTCTCGAACTGGTCGCAGCATGAGGCCGATTTCAGCACCGGAAAGCGTGCCGACCCGCGCAGTTTTTGCATCCAAAAGACGTTACAAACCGCCGCACACGACGACAGGCCCGAGGCGCTGGAAAACAACCTGATGTTCAGCGGCCACAACGCCTACCGCTTCGCCAAGGACCCGTTCTACTCCAACGGTTTCATTCCGACAGTGAAGCAGCTCGTCGAACGGATCGCCACCGGGCGGTAACGCGCGTGAAACTGCTGCTCATCAATCCCAATACGACCGAGGCCATGACCCAGTCGATGGCGGACGAAGCGCGCAGATTTGCCTCCGCCTCGACCGAGATCGTCGCGGTCACCGCCGGGTTCGGGCCGCAATACGTCGCAAATCGGATCGAGGCGGCCATCGCCGGTCACGCGGTGCTGGACGCTTTGGCCCGCCATGCCGATGGTTGCGATGCCGCCATCGTTTCCGCCTTCGGCGACCCCGGCCTCGCCGCTGCTCGGGAATACGCGAACATTCCGGTGGTGGGCATCGCTGAGTCGGCCATGCTCACCGCCTGGATGCTAGGGCGGCGTTATTCCATCGTTTGCCTGACGTCTCGCCTGCGGGTTTGGTATCAGGAATGCGCGCGGGAACATGGTCTGGACGGCCGTCTGGCGAGCGTGCGTGCGTTGGACGTGCCCATTCCCGAGATTACACAGGCGAAGAACCAATTCCGAGCGGCACTGATCGTGGAGTGCATGCGCGCGATTGATGAGGATGAAGCGGAAGTCATCATCTTCGGTGGCGGCCCGCTGGCGGGATTGGCGCGGGAAGTCGCCGCGGATATTCCGGTTCCGACATTGGACGGCGTCAGTTGCGCGGTGCGCATGGCCGAGACTTTGGTGGCGCTGAATCCCCGTATCCCCACTCGCGGCAGTTTCGCGCGCCCGGGACCGAAGCCGGCGATTGGCTTGTCTCCGGCGCTAATGCGCTTTTTCGACGGCGGATAACGCGAAGGGGCAATCGGTGCGGTCCGCGGTGCACCGGTTTTGGCTGCACAACCCCGGCCCGGATGCCAACGCTCGCCGCACCAAACCAGTCAATGCCGCGATGAACCCGGGATCGGCGTTATGGGCCGGCACGCGGAAATAGCCTTTGACCCCGGATTTTTCGGCGAGATGACGATACTCGATATCGAGTTCCACCAGCGTTTCGGAATGCTCCGACACGAAAGCGATGGGTATGACCAGCACCGCGACGCCGTCGCGTCCCGCTCGTTCGATCTCCTGATCCGTGCTGGGGCCGATCCACTTCACCGGAGTCGCGCGCGATTGGTAACAAACGACCCAGTCGAGGTCCGGTTGCCCCCATTCCCGCAATACCGCGGCCGTAGTCTGTTCGATCTGCTGTTGATACGGGTCGCCGGCCTGAATGATTTTCTCCGGCAGCCCATGGGCGGAAAACAGCACGCGCAACGGTGTAGTGCCGCCCAGCGTCTGCACCGCATTGTCGTACGCTGAACGCACGATCGCGGTGGTCGCGGCGATATAGGCTGGATCGGTCGCGTAGCAGCATAACGACGTTGTGCGTGCGACCAGGCCGGTCGCCGCGGCCGCTGTGCGCCAGGCAGTTAACGAACTCCCGGTGGTCGTGGACGAGTATTGCGGATACAGCGGCAGCAAAACGACCTCATCCGGTTTCCATGCTTTGACCGCCCGCGCCGTTTCCAGGCTGAAGGGATGCCAATATCGCATGGCGATGAAACATTTCGCGTCGATGTCTCCGAACTGCGCTGCAAGCGCGTCCGCCTGTTGTTGGGTTAATGCCAGCAACGGTGATTTACCGCCCAGCAGCGCATAATTCTCCGTGGCCGGTTTCAGGCGTGTGCCGGCGAGAATGCGGGCCAGGAAGAACCGCACGAAAAACGGCACCCGCAAAATCGCGGGATCGCTGAACAGGTTGCGCAGGAACGGCTTGATCGCCGCCGGGCTGTCGGGCCCGCCGAGGTTGAACAGGACGATCGCGATTTTACGCCGCACGGACACGCTCCACCAATGCCTTCACATGCTCCGGCGGCGTTTGCGGCACGATGCCGTGCCCAAGGTTGAAGATAAACGGCCGCCGCTTCATCGCAAGCAAGATCGTATCCACCTCGGCAAACAGCGCATCGCCGCCAGCCACAAGCGCCATCGGATCGAGGTTCCCTTGCATGGCAATTCCGTCCGGCAGCAACGCCGCGGCGCGCGCCAAATCCATCGACGTATCCATGCCAATCGCGTTCACGCCGGTCGCCGCGTACTCACCGATCATCAATCCCGCCAGCCGAGGAAATCCGATCACGGGGATGCCGGGATGACGACGATTCAACTCGCTTACGATCCGTGTAGCCGGGCCGACCACATGCTGACGGAACAACGAGGGCGAAAGGACACCGGCCCAGGAGTCGAACAGCATCAGCACCTCGGCGCCCGCCTCGGCCTGCGCTGACAAATACCCGATTGTTGCCTCAGTCAGTTTATCCATCAGGCCGCCGAACAACCCCGGATCGGCATAAGCCATCGCCCGCGTCGCCGCGAAGTCGCGCGATCCTCCGCCCTCGACCATGTAGCAAGCCACGGTAAAAGGGGCGCCAGCGAAGCCGATCAACGCGGTCTGGCCGAAACCTTCCCGCGCCAAACCCGCCCGCACGCGGCGTACGGTTTCCATCACCGGCGCCACCGCATCCGCCACCCGAGCAGGATCCAATGCGGCCAATCCGGCGGCGTCGCGCAATTTAGGGAGAACCGGGCCCTCGCCCTCTTTGAATTCCAGGCCATGGCCCAGCGCCCAGGGTAAAATCAGGATGTCGCTGAACAGGATCGCGGCATCGAACCCATAGCGGCGGATCGGCTGCAGCGTGACTTCGGCCGCCAATTCCGGCGTCGTGCATAATGCCACGAAATCCTTCACCCCCGCCCGCACCGCTCGGTATTCCGGCAGGTACCGCCCAGCCTGTCGCATGAGCCACACCGGCGGCGGCCAAACTTCCTCCCCAGCCAAGGCGCGCAGCAGGGGTTTCGTCGGTTCGGGCATTCGAATTCTCCTGCACGAGCCCTCAAGGAAAGTGCTCCGCGTTCACGGTTTATTAATCTTTTAGCGGTACATGCCTAGGGGTTGCAGAAATGGTTGCATTCATGGGCATGTTCAAGGAAGTTCCCCAGTATGTCGTACGCGCCGGCCTGGCGCGGCCGCGAGATCTGATCGCCGGCACCGGGCCGCATCGCGAAATCCCCGATTTGACCGGATTTTCAGTCCAGTCGGCCCCTTGTGTCGTCTGGGAAGACTTGGCCCGAGGCGGGAGGTTTCGCAATTTACAAGTCGGCGTCGCCACCCATCAAGACCTACAATGGTATGGATTCAAATTGGTCTTTCCTTCACCCGGCCGAGGTGTGTATCAGGCTACTGTGCAAACGCCCGATCCTCTACCGCCGGACGTGGCGGAACAGCTCAGCCGCTTGTTCATCCAACACTCGAACCCATATCCGGTTCGGTGAAAAGGCCAAAAACGATGTACCGTATCTATTTCGACGAAAACGCTGGCGACCAGTCCGGCCGCTACGACCTTGGTATCCCCGGCTCGCTGCGCGATATCGCGCCGGTGGCGGGTAAGTTGACCAGTGGCATGCGTGTTACCCTGCACGACGACCAGCAACTGGAAGTCGAAGCGATCCTGGAATTCGACCACCACTCCGGCCGCTGGATGGGTGTGCCGCTGTGGGACACCATGCATCAGTTGGATGTTTGGGCGCTCGCGGGGAAGTAAACTTCCGGCTAGAGCGTGATCGCCTGAGGTTGACTTCAACCTCGGGCGTGAATCACCCTCTCAAACAAAGGCTTAGACCATGATCCAACGCCGAGATCGCGTGCGACCTCAAACGATCATGGTCTAATGGGCGCCGGGGTAGACGAGTTCTCCGCACACCGCCTCATCCTCGAACGCACGATCCGCCGTTCGGCCTCCCTCGACCTCAATACGGTCGATCGACACCGTGGCGCGCCAGCGTGCCGCGATGTCCATGCAATCTCCCGTTCCAAACGGGAGTTTGCCAGCGAGGCGTTAAGAAATCGTTAACGCCCGTTCAATTCGTCGGTCCGGCACCAGCCAAATCATTGCCAACGGCTATCGACCTTCCTGTCGCCAGGCCAGCAGCATCAGCCCCAGCAGCAGCGGCAACGACAGCCACGCCGGCATCAACGGCACCGACGCAACCCCGGTCACGACGTGGTCGTGCCGCCGTTGCAATCCGACCCACGATCCGCCGGAGGCCGCTCGATCCGGTTCCGTCCGGCGCAGTTCGGGCACATCCGGCTTGTCCGCGATGCCGAGCCAATGCACGCCCCCGGCGGAGTCGTGCGCCAGTTTGCCGACCAGCGTGGCAGTCGCGCGCAAATCGGCGATTTCCCGCGGATTGGACGCCCCGGCCGCGGCAAATGCGGTGCGATCGCCATCTGCAATTCGCCAAACGCCGGGCAGCGCTGCCGGCAGGCTGGCGGTCGAGCGCCCCGGCGCGGCTTCGGTCAGCGGCAACGTCGCGACCGTCCCATCGGGGCCGGTCACCGTGACCGATCCCGGGGGGCCCGCCTCGACCGACCGGCGCTCGACCGTCAGGCGTCCCTGAGCGATGTGGGCCGTCAGAGCGTTTTCCTCCAGCGACGGCTCCTGCATGGCCCAGTGCGCGATGCGGCGCAGCAGCTCCGCCTGCGGGCCGCCGCCTTCATGTCCGCGCGACCAAAGCCAGATCTGGTCCGACAGCAACAGCGCGGTGCGGCCTTTTTCAACGCGGCCCATGACCAGCAAAGGCTGCGCATCGGGCGTCTGCATCAGGACATCGCCGCGCACGTCGTTGGTCTGGATGCGGCGGTACCACGATCCCCAAGCCGGGTCCTGGCCCGGCGCGTTGGGGGGATTGGCACCGGTCAAACCCTCGGTCACCGGATGCCGCTGTCCGAGGTCGCTGACAAACGGCCGGTATTTCCCATCCACCAACCCGTTGAACCGCAGCGGGGTCGCCGGCAGCACCGAGGCCAGTGGCGTCAGCGCGAGGCTGGTGGGTCCGGTGAATTCCGGTCCAACGCTCAACAGCAGCGCTCCGCCTTGCCGCACCCGCCGGGCGATATTCGAAAGGTAAGGCATCGGCAGCAGTCCGCGGTTCTGGAAGCGGTCGAGAATGATCAGATCGAACTCCCCGATTTTGTCCTGAAACAGCTCCCGGACCGGGAACGCAATCAGCGCCAGCTCGTTCAGCGGTGTCTGATCGTCCCGTTCGGGTGGGCGCAGAATGGTGAAATGCACGAGATCGACCGACGGATCGGCTTTCAACAGCCGCCGCCATGTGCGTTCGCCCGAATGCGGCTCCCCGGAAATCAGCAACACCCGCAACCGGTCCCGCACCCCGTTGATCTCGATCACCGCGCGGTTGTTCAGCGGCGACACCTCGCCCGGCAGCGGGCTGGCCGACAATTCCACGATACTGGGGCCTGCGCGGACGATCGGCAGAGTCAGTTCCTGCTCCTTCCCCACCGGAACGGTCATGACAATCGGGGGTTCGCCATCGCGCCGGATGGTCAAGGTCGCGGTGCCCTTGCCGGGCGTGCCCAAATCGTCGATCGCCACCTTCAGCGTGACCGGCTTGCCGACGATGCCGTAGCTGGGCGCCTCGATAATGCGGAGCCGGCGGTCGGTTTCCTCCCCCTTCGCAGGGATCAGCACGTTCAGCGGCGCGCCACCCGGCGGACTAGCCGGAATGTCATGAATCTGGCCATCGGTGATGGCGATGGTGCCCGCGAAACGAGACCGGGGAATATCCGCCAATGCCCCGGCGATGGCACCGAACAATTGCGTGCCGTTGTTGCCGTGCTCCGCTACCGTCAGCACGCGCAGCTCCAGGTCCGGCAGCCGCGCGGCCTGCTCCATAATCGCGGCTCGGGTGAGGTCCGCCAGCTTCGCACGGTCGCCGACGGACATCGACGCCGTCTGGTCCACCACCAGCAACGCGATGTCCGGGAGAGTTTCCCGCGTTTCTTCGACCAGCCGCGGCCCGGCCAGCCACACCAGAAGCACGGCAAAGGCAGCCGCACGCAAGATGGTCCCGCGTGCCCGCCGCCACGCGGCAAACCCCGACACCAGCAGCGCAAGCACTGCCAGAGCCGCCAACACCCAAACCGGAACGGTAGGATCGAAACGCAGCGCGGCAAAGGCTTGTTCGAAATGCATCGTCTACTGCCCCAGCCGCTGCAAAATGGCGGGCACGTGCACCTGGTCGCCTTTGTAGTTCCCGGTCAGCGCGTACATCACCAGATTCAACCCGAACCGATAGGCCATCGCCCGCTGGCGCTGCCCGCCGGGGATGACCGCGTAAGGGTTATGACCGGCCGCATCCACCGCCCACGCGGCCGCCCAATCGTTGCCGCCGACGATCACCGGGCTCACGCTGTCGTTCGACCGGTCCTGATCCCGTTGCGCCCAGACCGGATCGCCGGTGAACCGACCGGGGAAGTCGTTCAACAGATAAAAAGACCGCGACAGCACATGGTCCGTCGACAACGGTGCGAGGGCGGGAACGGTCAAACCCTGAGCGATACGGCGGAACGCGTTTTCCGTGCCCGGCGCGAAACCCGCCCCCGATCCGGAGTCGCGCGTATCGACCAGAATGATGCCCCCCCGGCTCATGTAGTCGTTCAGCGCCGCCGTCTGTACCGGCGTCAGGGCGGGCGCATCGGCGACGATCGGCCAATAGAGCAGCGGATAAAAACTCAAATCCGTAACACCCGGCTCAATCGCGTCCGGTTGCGCCAGCGTGGCGGACGTTCGCCGGTTCACGAAATCCGACAGCCCGGCCAACCCGGCTTTGGCGATCCCGTCGACACGCTCGTCTCCCGTCACGATATAACCCAGGCGGGTGGCAAGCGCGGGGTTCGCCACGGGCTCCAACGCATTGGCCTGCGACGCGAACAGCAGCAACGCGACCATCGCGGCGACACGCGCCCGCAACAGCCCCCGCAGCGCTATCGAAATAACCAGATCGGCGAGCAGCAACAGCACCGCGATCGTGACCAATGCCGGGCCCACGGGTTTTTCGCTCTTGGCCTCAGTCAATGCTTCGAGCCGCGCGCCGGCGACCGGCGGGGCCGCCACCAGGTCACCCAAACCCGAACCGAGGTTCAGCGCCTGCCGTCCGTTTTCCGGCCCATACAATCCCGGAGGATGTGTTGAAGAAACCGGCGTGGACGCGAACGCATTCGACGCCAACCCGGTCGCGGCGCGTGGCGGCGGGGACAGGACACCGTAGCCATCCAGCGTCTCGGCCGGCGCCAAAACCGTCGCGTCGGCTTGTGTGGCGACCCCGGCCGAAAGCGCGTTCAGGCGCCGCAGCATGTCCACGAAAAGCCCGGACAGCGGCAGATTGGACCACTCGGCATTGGCGGTGACGTGAAACAGCACCACCCGGCCGGAACCGACCGGCGCCTGGGTGACCAGCGGCGTACCATCGGTGAGCGCTGCCCAGGTGTGCTCCGGTAATCCAGCGCCGGGTTCGGCCAGCACCTGACGGCTGACTTTCACCTCATCGGGCACCGTCAGGCCGGCGAAGGGGGAACCCGGGGCGAAGGGGGCCAAGCCGGCCGGCTCGCTCCAGGATAGCGCTCCGCCGAGCTGCCGGTCACCGCCGAGCAAGCGGACGGGCAGCAGGGCTTCGGGAGCCTCCGACGCCGCCGTCCTGGGGCCGGCGAAGCGAATGAGCAGCCCGCCTTTTTCCACCCACTTGCTCAGCGTGTCCCGTTCGGCGCCCTCCGGGACCGGTCTGTCGGCGAGAATCAGCACCGCCAGGTCGCGCCCCAGCAAGGTCGTCAAATCGCCGGTCCGTACTTCCCCATACGGGCTCAACGCCCGATTCAGGTAGAACAGGGCCCCCGCGAAGGGCGCGTCGGCGCTGGCGACATCGCCGGCCAGCAAGCCCACCGGGCGGCGCCGCCACCGCTCATCCAGAAGCACCACCGATCCCGCCGAAGCGGGGCCTTCCAGCACCAGCCGGGTCAGTGTGTTCCGCAGTTCGGACGGAAGCACGATGGCGGCGCTGCCGGTCGCAGCGCCCGCCGGCACCGCGATCGTCGCCCGCGCCAAGGTGCGGCCATCCCCACTTTGCGCCAGCACGGCAACCTGCGTCGCGACGGAAACCGGTATTTGTGCCAAGCGGGCCACAAGACTATCGGCCTCAGTGGTCGGCGGCAGCAACGCCCGGATCGGTGTGGCGTCGCAGCAGATTTGGGTGACCGACCCGCTGGCCGACAGGGCGTCGGCAAAGGCTGGGAAACCGCCGCCCGCCAAACCGTCGCCAAAATAGATCGTGCTGGTTCCCGGCTGGTGCCAGGCAAGCATCGCCGCCGTCGCGGCCGTCCGGTCCACTGGCCAGGGTTGGGGCCGCAACGCGGCCAGCCTGGCGCGCAGATCCGGGACCGGCATCGGGGCCGAGACAGAAGGCTCACCACCCGATTCATCGGTGGCGGTAGCCAGCACGGCCGCCCTGCGCCCCGCCCGCTCGGCACGATCCAGCACATTGCCCGCCGCCTGCACGCGCTTTTGCCAGCCCGGCGCCGAGGCCCAACCGTTGTCGATCACCAGCAGCACCGGCCCGTCGCCCGGCAGGGCCGACCCAGCGTCCACCACCGGACGCGCCAAGGCGATAATGACCAAGCCCGCGGCCGCGAGGCGCAGCGCCAGCAGCCACCAGGGTGTGCGGGCCGATGTCTCCTCGGTAGTACGCAACCCGAGCAGGAGGCGGAGCGCGGGAAAGGTTTCGGTGCGGGGAGCGGGCGGCGTGACGCGCAGCAGCCACCACAGCAACGGCAACCCGGCCAGCGCGGCCAGCACCCATGGGGCGGTGAAGATCATACCGGCCCCAGCGCGGTGTAGAGCGACAACAGCGCGGCTTCCGGCGAGCGATCTGTGAGGTGCACCCCAAACCCGAACCCGGCGGCAGCGCAGATCGCGGACAGGCCGGCCTGATGCGCTTGCAAAGCGCGCGCGTAGTCGTCGCGGATCGATTCGACACGGGGGATCAGGGTTTCTCCGTCGTTTTCTAACCCGCAGAAGCGGACGCGGCCCTGGTATGGCAACGCGGCCTCGGCGGGGTCCAGCACCTGTAGCAGGTAGCCGCGTACCGGAGTCGCGGCCAGCCGCCCGACCGTGGCCTGAATGTCGGTGAGGGGCGACAGAAAATCGCCGATCAGAACCGCCGTGGCGTGCCGGGGGATCGGCATATCCGGCGGCAGCCCCGCGTCGTCGGTACCGGACGCCAGATCCAGGTCGTCGGTGCCGGACGCCAGATCCAAGTCGTCGGTGCCGGACGCCAAGTCCGCCGCGAACCGCTCCAACCCGAACCGGCCGGCTATGGGGCGAGCACCGGGCATCATTGACAGAATACGTTCCCCGCCGCGTAGCAACAACGCCGCCAGGGCCAGCGTCAGCAGGCTGGCGCGTTCATACTTGTCCACCGAACCGCCGCGCCGCCAGTGCATCGACGGGGATGCATCCCGCCACAGGCAAACGGTTTGCGCGGCCTCCCACTCCGTTTCCCTCACGAACCAGCCGTGCGGCGCGGATTGGCCGGATTTCGCCGATTGCCGCCAGTCCACGCGGTTGACCGGATCGCCCGCGACGAAGCGGCGGAATTGCCAGAAGCTGTCCCCCTGCCCCACGCGCCGCCGCCCGTGCACGCCCTGCGCCACGGTCGCGGCCACCCGCTCCGCCGCCACCAGCAGCGGCGGCAGACGGGATGCGAGCGCTTCCGCGCGCCGGATCGCGGGATCAGCCAAGGCGTTCGACCAGTCGGCCAATCAATTCGTCCAGCACTACGCCCTCCGCTCGGGCGGCGAAATTCAGCGCCATGCGATGACGCAGGACAGGGCCGGCAAGAGCCGCCACATCGTCGATGCTAGGGGCCAATCGTCCTTGCAGGAGCGCCCGAGCCCGGCTGGCCAGCATCAGGGCTTGTGCGGCGCGCGGGCCGGGGCCCCACGCGACATGCTTGCCTATTCCGGCATCGGCCGCGGTTTCGGGGCGACCGCCGCGCACCAGCGCCAGAATGGCATCGACCACGGATTCGCCGACCGGCACCCGGCGAATGAGCGCCTGCGCCGCCATCAATTCCCCGGCAGTCAGAGTCGCGACCGGCGCCGCCTCAGCAGCACCGGTGGTCGCCAGCAGCATGGTGCGTTCGGCGTCCAGCGCGGGGTAGCCAACGTCGATCTGGAGAAGAAACCGGTCGAGCTGTGCCTCCGGCAGCGGATACGTCCCCTCCTGCTCGATGGGATTCTGTGTCGCCAGCACGTGGAACGGGCGCGGCAAAACATGCTCGACCCCGGCGACGGCGACCCGCTGCTCCTGCATGGACTGCAACAGCGCCGATTGGGTACGCGGGCTGGCGCGGTTGATTTCGTCGGCCATCAGCAACTGGCAAAAAACCGGGCCAGGCACGAAACGGAAACTGCGGCGCCCGTCGGTTTCGTCCAAAACCTCGCTGCCAGTGATATCGGCCGGCATAAGATCGGGGGTGAACTGGATTCGCTTGGTGCCGAGGCCCAACACAATGCCCAACGTCTCCACCAAACGGCTCTTGCCCAGACCGGGAACGCCCACCAGCAACGCGTGCCCACCCGAGAGCAGGGTGATCAGCGTTTGGTCGACGACGTCGTCCTGACCGAAAATCGTCCGGCCCACGGCAGCCCGAATGGCGCCAACACGGGCACTAAGACCCTCGACCTCGGAGACGATATCGGCCTGCATCGGCGGTTCCTTTCGGGTTTCGCGGCGTCGGCGGCATAATGGCACTTTGCGCCGCAGGGGGATGCTACCTATATCCAAACATGGAGGGGAAGTTATCCCCTCTTTGGGAGACGGAGACGTGAACGAAGGCCTGCCCTGTCCGACGGTTCAGTTAGCGCCGGCCGGTCCTGTCGGATCGCCCCTGTTGACACCACCCGCCGGACGGGTACCGGTCGAGTGCGGCGACTTGCCTTTCGTCATCCGCCGTGACGGCGTTTGGATGTATCGCGGCACGTCGATCAATCGCAAGGAACTGGTCTGCCTGTTCGCCAGCGTGCTGAAGCGGGACGCGGACGGACTGTTCTGGCTCCGCACCCCCGCCGAACGCGGGCGCATCGCGGTGGAGGACGCGCCCTTCATCGCCGTAGAACTGGATTGGACCGGCGACGGGCCGACGCAGGTGCTGTCGTTTCGCACCAACGTCGACCAAGTGGTGACCGCCGGCCCGGATCGCCCCATCCGCGTGGCCTACAAACCGGATGGGGAGGAACCGACCCCCTATATTTTCGTGCGGGCCGGCGATGGCGCACACCCGATCGAGGCGCGCATCAACCGAGCGACTTACTACGAACTCGTCGCTTTGGCCGTCCCCGGAATAGTCGATGGACGGGAGATGCTGGGCGTATGGAGCCGCGGCGCGTTTTTCCCGTTGGGCGATATGCCCATTGACGAAGAACTGGATAACGCGTGACCCCCGGCGAACTGCGGGCACGCCTTATGCAAATCGCCGCCGAACCGCTGGTCCCACCGGTCGTCTACGGTGAGGAGATCATTGGTGAACTGGAAAAACCGCCGGTGCCCGCGGCGGTGCTGGTGCCTGTCATTCTCGGTCGCAAACCCAGTATTCTGTTGACCAAACGCACGTCCCACCTGACAAAACATGCGGGCCAGGTCAGTTTTCCCGGCGGCCGCATCGACAAGGAAGACGCCGATCCGGAAGCGGCCGCGCTGCGGGAAGCGGAGGAGGAAGTCGCCCTCGACCCCACACGGGTGGAGATCATCGGCCGGATGTCCGATTACGTGACCGGCACCGGCTACCGGATTACCCCGATCCTGGCGCTCCTGCCGCCGGGCCTGACGTACCAGCCATCGCCCCACGAAGTAGAATTCGTCTTCGAACTGCCGATCGAAACGATCCTCGACCCCAACGCGCCCCAACGCCAACATCGGGACGTGCTCGGACGCTCCCGCGAATTCTGGGTCTGGCCGCACCCGGAACACTTCATCTGGGGTGCGACGGCGGCGATCCTGGTGCATCTGGCGAGGAAACTGCGGGACG
Organism: Acetobacteraceae bacterium; assembly: GCA_025352375.1. Lineage (GTDB taxonomy): Bacteria > Pseudomonadota > Alphaproteobacteria > Acetobacterales > Acetobacteraceae > Rhodopila. The sequence goes on from JANXTL010000212.1 coordinate 45,426, forward strand.
ATAAATGATGCAGTTGCTCGAACTTCTTCTGCTGTTCGCACCCCTCGCCGCTTTCATTGCGTGGCGCGTGTTGGCACCGGGGAAAGTTCCGTCGGCCGGCATGATCGTGAGCATGGGCGCGGCGTTGGCAATCCTGGCGGGCAGCTTGGTTTGGCTGCGGTTTCAGGATGCCGCCCCGCGGGGTTCCATCTACATCCCCGCCCATATCGAAAATGGCCGGATCGTGCCCGAACGGCACACGCCATGAAAATCGCGCCGCCCGCGTTTCTGACCGACCCCTCTGTGCTGCGGCTGCTCGACGCGCTGCCGAAGGCTCGGATCGTCGGCGGGGCGGTGCGAGACACGCTGGCAGCCAGGCCGGTCGCGGATATCGACCTTGCCACCCCCCAATTGCCGGCGGAGGTCGCCGCTGCTTTGGCGAAAGCAGGCATTCGGAGCGTGCCAACCGGCCTCGATCACGGCACGCTGACGGCGGTCTTGCGGGGACGCGGATTCGAGATCACCACGCTACGCCGCGATGTCGCCACAGACGGGCGCCGCGCCAAAGTCGCCTTCACCACCGATTGGCAAGAAGACTCGGCCAGACGGGATTTCACCATCAACGCCATGTCCATGACCCGCGACGGGACCGTGTACGACTACTTCGGCGGCGCCGAAGATTTGCGCGCGGGCGTGGTTCGCTTCGTCGGGGACGCCGCCGCCCGCGTCGCGGAGGATTACCTTCGCATCCTGCGCTTCTTCCGCTTTTTCGCCCGCTATGGGACCGCCGCACCCGATCCCGCCGCGCTGGAAGCAATCCGTTGCGGCATTCCTGGTCTGGCCGGCCTGTCGGTGGAGCGCATCTGGAACGAGCTGTCCGGCCTGCTCGCGTTACCCGATCCAGGCCCAGCCGTCGCTTCGATGGCGAACCTGGGGATTCTGGTCGCGCTGTTGCCCGAAGGTGCCTCTCCCGGCGGCCTGCTTCGGCTGCTGGCCATGAACGCCCCGTGCGAAGCCGTTCTCCGCCTCGCCGCCCTGTTGACCGGGGACGCGATGGCGGTCGCGGTGCGGCTGAAGCTGTCGGCCGTGGATCGCGACCGGCTGGTGGCCTTGCGCCGGCCCTCGACCGTGACACCGAACGACGACGACGATGCCTTACGCCGCGCTTTGGCGGATGAGGACCCCGCCACCCTTGTCGGGCGGGCGTGGCTTGCCGGCCACGGCGTGCTGGCCGCCAGGTTGGCGGCGATGCCGCGTCCGGTGTTTCCACTGGTGGGGCGGCATATCGTCGCCGCTTGTATCCCGCCTGGGCCGCGGGTGGGTGCGCTGCTGCGGGAGGTGCGAGCGTGGTGGCGCGCGCGCGGATGCGTGGATGGGGCGGATGCCTGCATGGCGGAATTGCGCCGCGGTATGGCCCTGTAAGCGCCGCCCTCTTGCACAATAGCCGCAATCGCACGACATTTCCCGGCGAAGGAAGCATTGATGCCTAACATCCAAATCTACACGCAGCCCTGGTGCCCGTTCTGTGAGCGGGCGGTGCATCTGCTCACCACCAAGGGCGTCGCATTCGAGGAAATCGACGCGCCGCATGGTTCCGCCGCGCGGGCCGATGCCTCGAAGCGATCCGGCGGGCGAACGACGATGCCGCAGATCTTCATCGGCGAACGGCACATCGGGGGCTGCGACGACTTGGTCGCGCTGGACCGAGCGGGCAAGCTGGACTCGCTGCTGGCATGATTCATTATAATCTTCGTTGCAAACAGGATCACGCCTTCGATGGCTGGTTCAACGACAGCGTGTCGTTCGACAAGCAGGCCAAGCGCGGCTTGGTGGAATGCCCGACCTGCGGCGACACCAAAGTGGAGCGGGCGCTGATGACGCCGGCTGTTTCGACCAGCCGAGCGGTGGCGCCGATCGAACCGGTGGCGGTTGAGGCGCCGGCGGCTCCCCCGGCTCCGATCATGGCGGGCGGCGGGCGTATGCCGGCGCAGCTGATCGGCATGCTGCAGAAGCTGCGAGCCGAGGTGGAAAAAAACTGCGACTATGTCGGCCCAGAACTGGCGGACGAAGCCCGCAAGATCCACCGGGGGGAGGCCGAGGAACGCGGCATTTACGGCGAGGCGACCCCGGACGAGGCCGAGGCTTTGGCCGACGAAGGCATCGAGTTGCGCCAGATCCCCTGGGTGCCGCGCGCCGACGGGTAAGGCATTAGAGCGTGATCGCCTGAGGTTGACTTCAATCTCGGGCGTGAATCACCCTCTCAAACAAAGGCTTAGACCATGATCCAACGCCGAGATCGCATGCAACCTCAAACGATCATGGTCTAGGACGGGAGTTCCCAGCAATCTCCGACGATTACCAAGACAATTCGGACGATCCGGAGCTGGAGGAAACTTTCCACCAGATCTCGACCAGTCGGGGCTTTGTGTCCAACCTGATGCGCACGATCGCGCACGCACCGGACGGGCTGCGCCCGTTCGCGGCCTTCGGTGAATATTGCCGCTACGGCACGGAACTGACCGAAAAGCAGCGCGAACTCGCGATTTTGGTTGTTATGCGGGACGTGGCTTACGGCTGGCAGCATCACAAGCCCCTGGGCCTCGCCGCCGGCCTGACCGAGGAGCAGTTGCGGCTGATCCGGGAAGGGAGGGCGCCGCGCGATCTGGACCCGCCGGAACTGACCCTGTGCGAGTTCGCGTTCGAAATCGCCGCCTGGCGCCGCCCGCCGCCGCGGATCGAGGAGGCGGTGCATGACTTCTTCACCCCCCGCCAGATCGTCGATTTCGCCCTGCTGACCTCGTACTACATGGCCGCCGCGGCGATGGCCATCGTCCTGGACGTGTCATTGGAAGAACCCGAGGTCCTACTGCGCGAGCAGGCCTGGCAAGCGCAGTACGGCGGCGAAACCGGATAATTTCTTCGTCGGCGTTTACGATTTCTTAACCATTGCCGGCGCATGCTGCTGGAATGGAACGGTTAAAGTGCCTCGACGGGCTGCGCGGCGTGCTGGCGGTGTATGTGATGCTCAGTCACATGGCGCCGTTTGCGCTTTTGCCCCTATGGCTGGCGGGATTGTTGTCGCACGGCGGGGCGGCGGTGGATGTTTTTTTCATCCTCAGCGGGCTGGTGATTGTCCGGTCGCTGGAGGGATTCGATTATCGGGCGCGGCCATTTTTGGCGGCGCGTTTCGCCCGTATTTTCCCCGTGTTCCTGGCGATGTTCGCCGTCGCCGTCGCGGTGCAACCGGTCCCCACCGGGTTCGAGCGCATGCCCTGGATCGCGGCGGACAGCCCGGCTTTTGCGATTTGGTCGCAGGGGTGGCCGCGCCATTGGGCGGCGGAGATCGCAGCCCATCTGACCATGACTCACGGGCTGCTGCCGGATGGTCTGCTGCCGGACGCCTGGGTCAGTTTTCTGGGCGCGGCCTGGAGCCTATCGACCGAGTGGCAGTTCTACATGCTCGCACTACTTCTGGGGCGGCGCGCCTGGCTTGTGCTGCTCGGCTTGGCGGTTGCGGGGGTGGTTTGGGCGGCAGCGACGCCGGAGGCCTGGCATTTCAGCCGGGCGTTTCTGGCGAACAAGGCCGGATATTTCGCGTTGGGGATGGTGAGCGCGGGCGGCGGGCGGCGTTACGGACTAACGTTGGTTGCCGTGCTGGCGTTGGGCTGGTGGCAGGGAGGCATCGGGAAACTGATGCCGCCGCTGGTTTGGGCGGCATGTTTGGCAGCCGAGCTACGGCCGGGTTGGTGGTCGGCGGTGCTGCGGTGCCGGTTGGCGCAGTGGTTAGGGGGGCTTTCCTACAGCCTGTATCTGGCAAACGAGCCGATCCAGAAATTGTTCGGCGTCGGGTTGAGCGCTCTGACCAGCGGCGACGGGTGGTGGTTCACCGTGTTCTGGGTGCCGGGTGCGGTAGGGCTGCCGCTGCTCGTCGCGATGGCGTTACGCCGTTGGATCGAGCTTCCGGCGCTGGCGTGGGGACGGCGGGGCGTTTATACGCGGGGGCATGAAAACTCCCGGTAACTTCAGACAAGGCGGCTCCGGCCGGCCCCCTTCCTCCGATCGCGGTCCTTCCAAGGGGCCGGGCGGTCAGTCGCAGCGTCCGCAGCAGGGGCAAGGCCCGCGTCCGCAACAAGGCCCGCGTCCGCAGCAGGCGCAGGGGCCGCGGCCGCCGGCAGCGTCGCGGGATCGTCCGACCACGTTGCATGCGCCAAAGGCCGCTCAGGCGCCTCGCCCGCAGCGCGATGGAGAGGGTTTCAACAAAGGCCCCAAGCCGTTCCGCCCGCACCACGGCGGTGCGCCGCGCTCGCAGCCGCAGCGCCAGGAGCGGGAGGCTCGGTCTCCCGACGCCCCAAAAGGTGCGGTGTGGCTGTATGGCCACCATGCCATCGCCGCCGCTTTGGCCAATCCATCGCGCCGGCTGCGGCATCTGCTGCTGACCGAGGAAGCGGAAACCGCCATTACAGCCTCGTTCAAAGCCGCCTGGCCGCTGCAACCCGAGCGCACCGAGCGTGCCCGGCTGGACCAGCTGCTCGGCCGCGACGTGGTGCATCAAGGGGCGGCGCTGCTGGCCGACCCGCTGCCTCAGCCGTCATTGCAGTCGGTGTTGGATCATGCTGGCCCGATCGTGGTGCTGGATCAGGTCAGCGACCCGCGCAACGTCGGTGCCATCATGCGATCGGCCGCCGCGTTTGGGGCCGCCGCGGTGATCGTGCAGGACCGTAATGCGCCGGATGAGACGGGGGCGCTGGCCAAGGCGGCCTCGGGCGCGCTGGAGATCCTGCCGCTGCTGCGGGCGGTCAACATTACCCGCACCCTGATCGCGCTGAAAGCCGCCAATATCTGGTGCATCGGGCTGGATGCCGCCGGGCCCGCGCTGTCGGGCGCGTCGTTCGCCGGCCGCCGGGTGGCGCTGGTGCTGGGCTCCGAGGGGGAGGGCATGCGCCGCCTGACCCGCGAAACCTGCGATGAGGTCGTGGGCCTGTCCATCAAGGGCGTGGTCGAAAGCCTGAATGTGTCCGCCGCCGCCGCCGTGGCGCTGTACGAGCTGACGAGGCCCTGATGTTCGCTCCCGCTGCCTTGGCCTCAGCCCCCACCGTCATGGCCGGGCCTGTCCCGGCCATCCCCCGCGGAAGGTGGTTGGGTCAGGCCCGACCATGACGGAATTGGGCTTCGATGCCGCTTCCGTCGCGGCGACCTTGCTTGCGGTGCGGCGAGCCAGGACTCTGGTACTGCCGGTTTCGGGGGCGCCTGCAACCGTGGCCGAAGGTGCCGCCGCGCAGATGGCGCTGGCCAGGTTGGTGGGGGCGCCGGTGCCCGCCGGGTTCAAGATCGGGGCGACCGGTCGTCGCATGCAGGAGTATCTGGGGCTGAGCGGGCCGGCGGCGGGGTTCATGGAGGCGGGGAACGTCTACCGTGGGTCCGCCGATCTGCGGTTGGCGTCGTTCATCAAGCCAGGGGTGGAGTGCGAGGTCGCCGTGCGCCTGTCGCGCGATTTGCCTTTTAAGGCCTACGCGTTGGAAGACGTCGCGGACGCGGTGGGCGAGGTAATCGCCGGGGTGGAAATCGTCGAGAACCGCTACGACGATCTGCGCACGCTGGGCACGCCGACGTTGATCGCCGATCAGGTGTATCATTGCGCCGCTGTCGTTGGCGTGGGTGGTGAGGATTGGCGTGGGTTGGACCTCGGCGCGCTGCGCGGGCGGATTTCTGTCGATGGCGTGGTGCGGGACCAGGGCGTGTCGTCCGACCTGATGGGGCACCCGTTCGCGTGTCTGGCGTGGCTCGCAAGCTCCGA
>JANXTL010000236.1 GCA_025352375.1 Acetobacteraceae bacterium
CTCAGTTGACGCGTTGACCCAACATCATCAGGACAGATTTATCGATCGACGCCCGGTTCGAATGCGGTCATGTGTCCGGCCTGTTACGCGAGATAAGGCTCGCTGGCCCAGATGGGTTCCGCGAGTGGCCTCCAAACAACGGTGTGACTTTTGACAGCCATTGTTGGGGTGGACGGCCCAACGGCATCTGGTGCCAAAGTTGGGTTCTCTCACTCCAACCAAGGACCGCCCAAATGAAGTATAAGCGCATTGCCATCGACACGTCCAAACACGTGTTCACCCTTCACGGCGTTGATGAGCAGGAGCGGCCGACGTTACGGCGCGAGCTCAGGCGTGGCCAGGTTGAAACCTTCTTCAGCCAACAGGAGGCCACAGAGGTGGTCATCGAGGCCTGTGGCGGTTCCCACCATTGGGCGCGTCTGTTGAGCGGTCTGGGTCATCGGGTTCGTCTGATCCCACCCCAATATGTCAAGCCGTTCGTCAAACGCGCGAAAAACGATCGCAACGACGCGGAGGCGATCAGCGAGGCAGCATCACGCCCATCCATGCGTTCAGTCCCGGTCAAGACCGTCGATCAACAGGCCGATGGCATTATCCTGAAACATCGTGAGATGCTGGTGAACCAGCGCACACAGGCGATCAACGCGTTGCGTGGTCACGCGGCGGAATTCGGCGTGGTGGCCGCCAAGGGGATCGTCAAGGTCGCGGCGCTGCTGGCGGACCTGGCGGCGGACACCGCCATTCCCGCCTCGGCGCGGGCAATGTTCACACGAATGGGTGCGCATATCGGCGCGCTGGATCAGCAGATCGAGGCTGTGAACGATGAACTGATGGCACTGCACAAAACCCATCCGGTCAGCCAGTTGCTGGCGGGCATCCCCGGCGTGGGCCCGCTTGGTGCGATGACCCTGGCCTTGACGGTGGAGCCTGGAAATTTCACCTCCGGGCGGCACTTCGCCGCCTGGTTGGGGCTGACACCAAAAGAACATTCCACGGGAGGCAAACAACGCATGGGCAAGATCAGCAAGGCAGGCAATGAAAGATTGCGTCAATTGCTGTTCGTCGGTGCCATGTCCGTCATTCGGTTCGCCAAACCGGGCAGTAAATCTGCCTCATCGTGGTTATTGCAATTGCTGGAGCGTAAACCGCGCAAACTCGCCGCGGTCGCTTTGGCCAACAAGATGGCCCGGATTATCTGGGCCATGATGGCGCGCGGGGAAGCGTATCGGCGTCAGCCGACCACCGCCTGAACCGCGCGCGAAGGCCCAAGGTTCAAGGGCAAGTCGAAGATGACGATCGGTCGAACCGACGAGTGGCACACTCCGTTTATACCAATGGCTGTCAAAAGTCACACGGTTGTTTGGAGGCCACTCGCGGAACCCATCTGGGCCAGCGAGCCTTATCTCGCGTAACAGGCCGGACACATGACCGCATTCGAACCGGGCGTCGATCGATAAATCTGTCCTGATGATGTTGGGTCAACGCGTCAACTGAGCGAACCAAAGCTACCCCGCCGAACGCACTATTGTGCGTGGTTCTGTGTTGGCCGCGTCAAATCGTGGGTCCTCTCCATGCTCGCCCCAAAACGGGGGCTGCGCGTGGCTCCGGTCCCGGCGCAAGCGCGCCGGATTTGACGCGGCCAACACAGAACCACCCAGGGGATTGCAGGTCGGGACGGAGGAACGGGTGCTTTGATCGAACCAAGGAACATTGATCAGGACAGCAAGGTTCGGCGTCGGCAGGAGCTCCGTCAGAGCCTGACGTTTTGGGAGTGCAGAAATCTTGGGGTCAATCCGCTGATTTGTAGGCGCTGGCTCTTGAACACAGCGGGCCGTCCACACATGGGGTCAATCCGCTGATTTGTAGGCGCTGGCTCTTGAACACAGCGGGCCGTCCACACATGGTATGAGAGCCTGTCCGTAATTCTGCGCCCGGTCCTACCCCACCCCCACAACAATATTGCCAAACCCATCGACCTTTGCCGTCGCCCCATGCGGGACCAAACACGTCGCGTCGTATTCCTGCACGATCAGCGGCCCGACCCGAGGTCCCGCCGCCAGCCCGGCGCGATCCACGACTGGCGTATCCGTCCAGCCACCATTCGGGAACCAAGCCCGCCGGCTGGCCGGCCCGGTCGAAGCAAACGGTGGAATGCGTTCCGGCAACCGCGGCCGCTCGGCCATCCCTCGGGTAATCACCGACAGCCCGGTCAGTTCCACGGGCTCCGACGCTGGCGCCCTGAACCCGTAGGTCCGTTCGTGCTCGACACCGAACGCTTCCGCGATCCCCGCCGGGGTGACAGCGCCGATCAGCGGCACCTCGATTTCGCTCGACTGCCCGACATAACGCGCCAGGGCCGCCCGCCGGACCTGCTGCCGAGCGGCCGGGAATCCGTCGCGGGCGAGCTGTGCCGCGCCCGCGGTCTCCAGCTCAGCCAAAGCCGTCGCGATCCGATCCGGGTCCGCGGCGTCCAGCCGGGTCCGCAGGCTGCGCACACCGTGATGTTCCGCGTCCGCGACCAGCAGCCCGAACGCGCTGAACACGCCGGGGAGGGGCGGAATTATGACGCGGGCGATGCCCAGTTCGCGCGCGATCCCGGCCGCGAACAGCGGACCGTTCCCGCCAAACGCCAGCAGCGCGAATTGCCGCGGATCCCGCCCTCGTTCCACCGACACGGCGCGAATCGCCCGCATCATGGTGGCGGAGGCCAAACGCAACATCCCGAATGCCGCGTCCTCGACCGAGCATCCCATCGGCGTTGCCAGATCCCGCTTGACGGCCGCTCTGGCTGCATCGAGATCGAGCTTCATTGACCCGCCGACCAGCCCGCCGGGATCGAGATATCCCAGCACCAGATTGCAATCGGTGATCGTGGGGGAAATACCGCCGCGCCCATAACAAACCGGTCCTGGATCGGCCCCGGCGCTGATCGGCCCCACTTTCGGCGCGCCCGCCGCGTCCAGCCGGCAGATGGAGCCGCCACCGGCCCCGACCTCCGCCAGGTCGATCGCCGGGAGTTTCAGCATGTAGCCGGCGCCGACCAGCAGGCGGGAGCCGACCATGACGCCGCCGCCGACCTCGATGGCTTCGGACCGCAGCACTTCGGCGTTTTCGACCAGCCCGGCTTTGGCCGTCGTGCCGCCCATGTCGAACGTAATGATCCGGGGCTCGTTCAACCGGCGGGCCAGCGCCGCGCCGCCGACGACGCCGGCCGCGGGGCCGGATTCGATAATATGGGCGGGCATGGCGGCTGCGAACGCGGCGGAGGCCAAGCCGCCGTTGGACTGCATCAGTTGCAGCGGCGCTTCGATCCCCAGGGCGCGTAAGCGGGCATCCAGCGCGGTGATGTAGGCCCGCACCACCGGTTGCACATAGGCATTGATGACGGTCGTTGACGTGCGGGGGTATTCCTTGATTTCTGGCAATATCTCGCTGCTGATGGAAATCGCGACATCGGGCAATGCCGCGCGAACCGCCGCCGCGACGGCTTGCTCATGCGCCGGGTTGGCGTAGCTGTGCAGCAAGCAGATCGCCAGGCCCTGGACCTGTTCGCGCCGTAGCATCTCGATGGCGGCAGCGACGCTGTCCATGTCCAATGGAACAGACACCGTCCCATCCGGCCGCATTTTCTCCGTCACTTCCAGCCGCAACCGCCGTTCCACCAATGCGCGCGGCTTGGTCCAGGTTATGTCGTACAGCACCGGCATCCGAAGATCGCGGATTTCCAAGATGTCGCGGAAGCCGCGCGTGGCGATCAACGCGGTGCGGGCGCCTTTCCCCTCTAAAACGGTGTTCGATCCGACGGTGGTGGCGTGCAGGACGTCCGTCACCGTGCCCGGTTCATCCGCCAGCAGCGCCGTTAGCCCGCTCACGATGCCTTCGCCGTAGTCCCCGGGCGTGGAGGCAGTTTTGCGGGTCACCACCCGCCCGTCGCCCGTAATGGCGACGAGGTCGGTGAAAGTGCCGCCAATATCTATGCCGATGCGCAGTGTCATGGAAGGATCGTACCTGCCGGCCCCAGCGGGCGCAAGTTTGGGCGAATCGCGGTGAGTACATTCCGAGGCTCAACGACCGCGCATTCTTCGGTCACAAACAGGGTGCCATGCCGTCCCGACCCAACATGCCCAGATTGGATACAATATGAAACGCATGATATTCGCCGCCGCCGCGTTCTCGATCGTGACCGCATCGTCGGCGTTCGCCGCGACGGCGTACAACTCGCCTGGCGGGGATCCCGTGTACGCGCAGTGCCTCGCCACATCGCTGAATCGGTATGCCGGGGGCGGCGAGCAAAGCCCGGTCGCGGGTCAAACCAAGGTCCAGGCGTTCTGCACCTGCATGTGGAATGAGACTCCGGACAACTTCAAAGGCGACCTCGCCAAGTACTCCGAAACCCAAGCGGGCGCCGCCATGAACAAGAAATGCGAGGCCCATTCCGGCTGGGAGGGGTAATCCGTCCGGGGCGTTCTCGTTGACGCCCTGAGGCTTCTGCCGTCATGTCCTCCCTCGGTTGCACTGAGGGAGGGCGTGTCGTGACCCAACAATTCCAGTTCGGGCTGGTCGTTCGCGGCCAGGCGGAAGCGGGCGAGGATATCTCCCGCCGCTTCCAGGAAACCCTCGCCTTCGTGCGCCTCGCCGATCGGCTCGGCTACAATTCCGTTACTAAAACCGCGCATTACAGCGCACATCCGTTCCAGATGCTGCAACTCGTTCCCATGCTGGCGCGCTTCGCGGCCGAGGCACCGAACATGCGGCTGAATGCCGGCGTGCTGCTGTTGCCCCTGCTGTCGCCACTGCACGTGGCCGAGGAATTCGCCACCCTGGATGTCATCACCGGCGGCAAGATCATTTTGGGAGTCGGCCTCGGCTACCGCGACGTGGAGTTCAAGGCGTTCGGTGTCCCCCGCAACCAGCGCGCAAAACGGTTCGAAGCCAATCTGACCGCGATCAAACGCCTGTGGACCGAGCAGACGGTGACGATGAAGACTCCTTATTTTGAGTTGGAGGAGGCGTCGTGCAGCCCGCACCCAATCCAGAAGCCGCATCCCCCCATCTGGATCGGCGCCAACGCCGACGCGGCGGTCGAGCGGGCGGCACGTATGGGCGATTGCTGGTACATTGGGCCGGCGGTCGAAATTGGCGCGCTGCAACGGCAGATGGACCTTTATAAGCGCGCCCTGGATGGGGCGGGTAAGCCGTTTCCCGAAGAATTGCCGATGCGGCGGGAGGTTTTCGTTGCCAAAACGCGGGAGGAAGCCATCCGGCTGTGCGCGCCCTATCTGGGTGCGAAATACAAGGCTTACCATTCCTGGCATCAGGAAATGCCGGAAGGCGACCGCGGCCTGGGTCAGTCGTTCGACGATTTGATTAAGGACCGGTTCTTCATCGGTTCCCCCGATGAGGTCGCCGAGCAGATTCTGGACGCGCGCAAGCGGGTCGGCATGAACCACATCGTCATGAGCACGGAATGGGCGGGGATGCCGGAGAGTCTGGCGGTCGAGACGATGGAAATGATCGCGAAGGAGGTATTCCCGCGGGTGCGCCAGGGGTTGTAACGGCGGCATGAGCGAGAAAACTCCCCCTCCCCTTGCGGGAGGGGGAGTTTCTTTTGCTAGATCTAAACAGCCGGCTCCCAGGCCACATTCGGCAACGGCATCCGTTCAACCCGTAGCCGGGCCCGCAGCGCCTCGGTCGCGGTAACATCTACAACCGGTGGATCGCCCATCGCTACGACCCCGTAATCCCGCGCGGCACCCTCGATCGTCACCAACGCGTCGCGCAAATCCCGCGTCACCGCATCCAGGTCGCGGTCCAGCGCCGGGCCCCAGCCGCCGGCGCCCGGCAGTTCGTGGCGGAAGATCTGGCCATTTCGAAGGGTCATCGTAATCTTGGCGTGCAACTTCGCCTCGGTGTTCAGACCGGGGTCCATCACGTTCAATCCCGGCATCCCTGGCCCGCCACCGTATAACCCGTAAGGACGGAACGCCTGCCGGTCGGCGCGGACCTGCAAAATCCCCTCGTCCGCCAGCATGCGCCATGTCTTCCGCTGCGCCATGCCGCCGCGATACTTCCCGGCGCCGCCGGTATCCGGAACGAACTCGTAATCCAGCACTTCCAGTGGGTTTTCCGCCTCGATCACCTCGACCGAGAAGCTTGCCATATTCGCGAACATGGTGGTGTTACCGTCCAGCCCATCCGCCCAGGGACGCCCGCCCCAGGCGCCGGAGATGAAGTCCACATAGATAAAAGGCTTCAACTCCTTGTCGTAACCGCCGATCGTCAGCCCGGTATTGCCGCCGTCGGACGCCGCGAACACCTTGTCCGGGTAAAGTTGGGCCAAGGCGCCAAACGCGCAGTCCGTACCGCGAAATCCGGTCAGTCCACGCGCCGCGCAGGCAGCCGGCAGCTTGCCGTGCGTGATCGTTCCGGCAGGCGCGATGACCTTAATCGCCCGGAACACCCCGTCATTGTTCGGCATGTTGATCGACAGCACCGACTTCACCGCCGTGTAGCTCATGGCCTGCGTATAGCTCAGGGTATTGTTGATCGCCCCCTTCACCTGCGGGGCGCTGCCGGTCCAGTCGACCTCCATCGTGTCGCCGCGCTTGCGGATGGTGCACATCAGCTTGATCGGCACGCCCACATCGATCTGATCGTCGTCGATCCAGTCGGTGAAATTTGCCTCCCCGTCCGGCAGTTCCAGCAGGCAATGCCGGGTCAGGCGTTCGGAGTAATCCATCATCGCGACCATTAGTTCGGTCACGCCCTCGGCGCTGTAGCGCGACACGAGGTCGGTCATCCCGCGCGCCGCGATCTCGCAGGCAGCGAGCTGCGAGCGCAGATCCCCGAACACCCGGCCAGGCAGGCGCACGTTGCGCTCGATCATCCGGAACAAGGTGCTGTTGGCGACGCCTTTTTCGTACAGTTTCAGCGGCGGAATCCGCAGCCCCTCGGCGTAGATTTCGGTGCTGTCGGACGCATTCGATCCCGGCACCCGCCCGCCGACATCGGTGTGGTGGCAAATCGTCGCGGCATAGGCCACCACGCGCCCGTCCGCGAACAGCGGCTTGAACACAAAGATATCCGGCAGATGCATGCCGCCGTCGTAGGGGTCGTTATTGATGAAAATATCGCCTTCGGAAATGTCGTCCCCGAACGCCGCCAGCACCGCCTTCAACGACACGGGGATGGATGCCAAATGCCCCGGCAGGCTCAGCCCCTGCGCCACCAGCCGTCCCTCGGCGTCGCAAATCGCGGCACTGTAATCCATGATGTTTTTCAACACCCCGGAATAGGCAGTGCGGTAGATGGTCAGCACCATCTCGTCCCCCAGGGCGGAGATGGCGTTGCGGAACAGCTCTTCGGTGATAGGATCGGGCATGGGTGCTATCCGATCACCGAAGCCCCCCAATGGCAACCGTCAAGTCACAACGTCCGTCTCAACGTCCCTTGGGGAGTTCTCGTGCCAGGCATTCTTCGCCGCGCCTTCGCCATTCTGGCACTCGCCGCCCTGACCACCTGCGGACCGACGCCGCCTACGGCGCAGGAGCTGTACCGCCAGGACCAAATCCGGCAAGGCAAGGTCGCGCCGCCGGCCGATACGACGGGCAGCTGCGAACCAAGCGTGATCGCCCGCCTGCCGATCGAGGTCCGAAGCCGACTGCTGACCGTGCCCGTCAGCATTAATGGTCAGGAGCTCCGCCTTGTCGTCGATACCGGCGCCGAGCGGACCACGATCTCGGAGGCTGCTGCCGCCCGGCTGCATCTGCCCCGCGATATGAGCCGCATTCACACCGCGACCGGCATTGGCGGTTCCGTCACCAGCGCCGACGGGGTGGTGTCCGATTTCACCCTTGGCAATGTCCGCCTGCCGCCCGTGGATCGGGTCGCGATCGGCCGATTTGGCTTCGACAACGATGCAGCGCCGCTGGCCGACGGGCTCCTGGGGGCCGATATCCTGCTCGCGTTCGATCTGGATATCGACGTGCCGGGTAAAGCACTCACGATCTACCGGGTGCGCCGCTGCCTCAACAATCAACCGCCATGGCAGGAGCCGTTCATTGCAATCGACGGTGTCACGCAGCAGAAGGACCGTCTGCTCATTCCCTTCTCGCTCGACGGCGTGCCCGGTCGGGCGATCCTGGATACCGGTGCGGCCGCGAGTACCGTCGGCGTGCAGATGGCCAAACGCATGGGGCTGACCGCGGAGAAAATGTCGCTGGACAGGCCAGTGGTCCAGCGTGGCGTGGGCTCCGGCAGTGTGACAGGCCACTACCATTGGTTCCGGGAACTGCGGATCGGTCCGGCAACAGTCCAGGGCCTGATGTTGACGGTCCTGCCAATCGATGTCGGTGTCGGCGACGGCCTCATCGGGGAGGATTTTCTGGAAGGGCGCCGCGTCTGGCTGTCCTTCCCGACAAGGCAGATTTTCGTATCGAAACTGGCCCACGAGATAAGAGCTCAGCCATGATGAATATCCGCGTCGCCGGCGACCAAATCGGCGTCGAGGTTTCCGGCGTCGACGTCAAAACAATTGGCGACAGCGATTTCGCGAAAATCTACCAGGCATGGATTGACCACAACGTTATGGTCGTCACGGGACAGGAACTCACAATCCCAGAATTCCTGGCCTACAGCCGGAGATTCGGCATCATCGAGCCGCACCCGTCCAAATCCACCCGCCACCCGGACTACCCCGAAATTACATTGCTTGGTGTTAATAAATTTGGCGCCGATGGAAGATTGAACCAAACGATCTACCGTCGCGGCGGGGAGGGCTGGCACACCGACGGTGCCTATGAGAAGGTGCCATTCAAAGCAACGCAGCTCTATGCATTGGCCATTCCGGACCGGGGCGGCAACACATTTTTCGCGTCGGGCTATGCGGCGTATGAGGCACTGCCGCAGCGGTTAAAGGACAGGCTAGAAAGTGCGTTTGGCGCGTTCACCTACGGCACCCCCGGCCTGCTGAATCCGGAAGATGAGGACTGGAAGCCCGCGTTGCATCCCATCGTCCGCACCCATCGCGAGAGCGGGCGCAGGTCGCTGTATTTCGACGAGCTGAAGATCGTTACCCTCCAGGGGTTCGAAAAGGCGGAAAGCGACGATCTGATCGCCGAACTGAAATCCCGCATGATTCTTCCGCATGGCCGTTACGAGCACAAATGGAGCGTGGGGGACATCGTGATCTGGGATAATCGTTGCTCCTACCACAAAGCCGCCGCGGATTACCCTCCCGAGCAGGACAGGATCCATTGGCGGGTGTCGATTAAGGAAGGGGATGCGGAGTCAGTCCCGCACCAGCGCGGCCCCGCCGCGTAGCACCAAGATCGCCTCGGCAACGATGCGCTCGACGACATAACGAGCCGACGGTACGTCGTGAATGAGGTCCACTGCCTCACCGGCCAGCACCATGCGTTGGGACAAATCCTCCGGCGGGGTGGCCTGGAAGCGGGTACGTTCCGTTTCCGCGACGGCCTCCAGATCGGCTTCGTTGTGTTCCCATCTTTCGTACGTGGGGTTACGCAGCATGCGTGCCGGAAACATGCGTGGCCAATCCGGGTCGTTCAGCGTGTCATAGATGCGGGTCTGCACGGTTTGGTCGCCATGACCGCCGGTTACCGCGGCTTTTCGCGCGTCGCTCCAGAGAGATTCGCGCGTCGCCGTAAACCGGGTGCCCATGGAGACCCCGGCGGCACCCAAGGCCAGTGCGGCTGCCAGACCGCGTCCGTCCGCGATCCCGCCCGCCGCCACGACAGGCACCGATCCGGCGATGTCCACCACGGCGGGCACCAAACCGATCGTGCCCCGGACGTTGCCGCTGTGGCCGCCGGCATCGCGACCCTGTGCGATCAGGATGTCGGCCCCCGCATCCAGTGCTTCCTGGGCCATGGCAACGGACTGAACCTGGCAGATAATCATGCAGCCGGCGGCTTTGATGCGGGCGCAGAATGGCGCCGGGGCGCCGAACGACAACATCACCGCGGCCGGTCCGGCTTCCAGCGCGACGGCCAGGGCCGAGGGGTTACGCTCCAGCCGCCAGGCGATGAACCCGATCGCGACGCGCGCATTGCCCGCTGCCGCGACCTCCCGCCGGATGGCGGCTGCGTCCGCACCGGGGCCGATGATGCCCAGCCCTCCGGCATGGCTGACGGCGTTGGCAAGCGCGCCGCCGGCGATACCGCTCATGGGGGCGGTGAAGATTGGGTGCTCGATGCCCAACAGTCGGGTTAGCGCGGTTTCGATGCGGGGCATTGGGGCAGGTCCTGCGTGGATGGGGCCGATATGCATGCCATTAGCATCGGAGGACGCCAGTGTCAGTGGCGGTTGACTGCTATGGTCCCGCCCGGCACGACGCCTGGATACTGGCTGAACCTCCAGTCGATCTACGATTTGAAGCTGGCGTTGGCCGAGATGCCGGCGGAGGCGTTGGGAATCGAAACATGTGTGGCGGCCTGAGGTTTTTTTGCAGCCTCGCAATTCACGTCAGGCCGCGCTAAACGGCCCATCTCCAATCAATGGGACAAGGATGGATGAGCGGTTCGACGTCGTGGTGGTAGGGGGCGGACACGCCGGCTGCGAAGCCGCGGCCGCTGCCGCTCGTACAGGCGCGCGCACCATCCTGCTGACCCACAAGCTCGAAACCATCGGCGAAATGTCGTGCAACCCGTCCATCGGCGGCATCGGCAAGGGCCATTTGGTGCGGGAGGTCGATGCCCTGGACGGCCTGATGGGCAAGGCAGCCGACGCGGCGGGCATCCATTTCAAACTGCTGAACCGCAGCAAGGGCCCGGCTGTTCGCGGGCCGCGTGCTCAGGCGGATCGGTCGCTGTATCGGCGAGCGATGCGCCGGCTGCTGGAAGAAACGCCCCGCCTGACACTCCGCGCCGCGGCGGTGGAGGATCTGGAACTCGGCCCCGACGGGCGGCTAAAAGCCGTCATCACCGCCGACGGCACCCGCATCGGATGCGCCGCCGCCGTGCTGACCACCGGCACTTTCCTGCGCGGCGTCATCCATGTCGGGGACATTCAGACCGAGGCCGGGCGTGCCGGCGATCCGCCCTCAATCGGTCTGGCACGCACATTGGCGCGTCTTGGTCTTCCGATGGGTCGCCTCAAGACCGGCACCCCCGCTCGGCTGGACCGGCGCACGATCGACTGGAACGGCCTCGCCGCTGACCCCGGCGATGCCGAACCCGAACCGTTCAGCACGTTGACCGAGCGGCTGCATAATCGCCAGGTTGAATGCCACGTCACCGCGACCACACCGGCCACGCATGCGATCATTCGCGAAAACCTGCACCGCTCCGCCATCCACGCCGGCAATATCACTGGCGTCGGACCACGCTACTGCCCGTCCATCGAGGACAAGGTCGTTCGCTTCGCCGCGCGGCAAAGCCACAATATTTTCCTGGAACCCGAGGGGCTGGACGACAATACCATCTACCCCAACGGGATCTCCACCAGCCTGCCGGAAGCCGTGCAGCGCGCCATGCTGGCGACGATCCCGGGCCTGGAGCATGCCACGATGCTGCGCCCGGCCTACGCCGTGGAATACGACTACGTCGATCCCCGCGCTTTGACACCGGGCCTGGAACTGCGATCGTTGCCCGGACTGTTTCTCGCCGGCCAGATCAACGGCACCACGGGATACGAGGAAGCCGCCGCGCAGGGCCTGTTCGCCGGCATCAACGCCGCGCGTTTGGCCGGTGGGTGCGATCCGGTCCGGCTCGATCGCTCCGAGGCTTATCTTGGCGTGCTGGTCGACGATCTTACGACGCAGGGTGTGAGCGAGCCGTATCGGATGTTCACATCCCGAGCGGAGTTCCGGCTGAGCTTGCGGGCCGACAATGCCGATCTGCGGCTTACGGCGAAGGGCATGGCGTGGGGCTGTGTCGGACCGGAACGGGCCGTTGCATTTGCTGCCCACCAGGTTGCGGTGACCGAGGCAATCCAGCGCGCCCGTATTGAGGGTCACCCGGCTGCCGAATGGGCCCGTTTGGGTTTCCCGCCTCGCGCCGACGGCCGCTGGCGTTCGGTGGCGGACATGGCGGCGATCGACACCGTCGCGTGGGATGTGCTGGCCCGCGCCGTTCCGTGGTTGGGCGATTTGCCCCCTCGCGCTGCTGCCCAGGTGCATGCCGAGGCGCGTTATGCCGGATATTTGCAACGTCAGGACGCCGACATCCGGCGTTTTCGCAAGGAAGAATCCGTGTCCCTGGACGGCGTGGATTTCGCCGAAATCGGCAGCCTATCGAACGAAATAACCGACAAGCTAACGCGCTTCCGGCCGGAATCGCTCGGCGCGGCCGCCCGTTTGCAAGGCATGACACCGACCGCTCTGGCCTCCATCGCCGCCCATCTGCGGAAGAAGCGGCCTGAGGCGGTTCGGTGAACCTACCGCGCGGCGAAGGTGCTACCCCCGGGATGGTGCAGTGGTTCGCGTCCAAGGCCGACCACCCGGACGCGCTGCTGTTCTTCCGCATGGGCGATTTCTACGAGCTGTTTTTCGAGGACGCCGAAGCCGCCTCCGCCGCCCTCGACATCGCACTGACGCACCGTGGGGAGTACGCGGGACAACCGATCCCGATGTGCGGCGTCCCGGTTCATTCCGCCGAGTCCTACCTCGCCCGCCTCATTCGCCGGGGCTTTCGGGTCGCGGTCGTCGAGCAAATGGAGGACCCGAAAACCCGCACCACAAAGGGCCCGATCCGCCGGGAAGTGGTTCGTCTGGTCACGCCGGGTACATTGACCGAAGAATCGCTGCTCGAAGCCGGCCGGCCGAATTTGCTGCTGGCGTTGGCCCGCGACCGGGACGGGTTTGGCGCTGCCTGGCTGGACGTTTCCACCGGCCTGTTCGAAACCGCCGCCGTCGCCGAAATCCAGGCGCTGCTCGGACGCCTGGAGCCGGCCGAAATCCTGGCACCCGTCGACCTTCCCCTCGGCGATTGGGATTCCAAACGCGCGCCGGAAACCCCGCCCTCGCCGCCCATCGTCGCGCGGCGCCGCCTCGCGGAGGCATTTGGGGCCGCCAGCCTCGATGCGTTCGGCACTTACACGGACGGCGAGGCGATCGCCGCTGCTCTGGCGGTCGATTATGTCCGGGCGACGCAGGTGGGCAATCTGCCGCGTCTGGCGCATCCTGTGCCGCAGGGCCAAACCGGTGAGCTGCTGATGGACGCCGCCACGCGGGCGAGCCTGGAAATCCAGCGCTCCCGCGATGGCGGAACGCAGCACACGATCCTGGCATCGGTGCAAAAAACGTTGACCCCGGCTGGTGCGCGATTGCTGGCGGGGTGGTTATCGGCGCCGTTGACCGATCCCGAGGCGATCGGTCAACGGCAGGATGCCTGGTCCTGGCTGCTGGCTAATCCCGATGCGGCAACACGTCTGCGCGCGGCGCTCCGCTCCACGCCCGACATCGCGCGCGCCTTGGCACGCCTGTCGCTAAACCGAGGTGGTCCGCGCGATCTGGCGGCGGTGCGCGACGGGCTAAAAGCCGCCGCCGCCGCGCATGAGACGCTGCAGGGCCCGTTGCCCCCGGCGCTCGATAAGGCGCGCGCCGCGCTGCCGATCGGTCTGGACCTCGCTGGTCAGCTGGCCGACGCGCTATCCGATCCGCCACCGCACCGGTTGGACGACGGCGGGGCTATCCAATTGGGCTACGACGGCGAACTCGACGCGCATCGGTCGTTGCGCGACGACTCGCGCCGGGTGCTGACGACGATGCAGCTGGACTACGCACAGCGCTTTGGCGTCGCGAGCCTCAAGATCAAACACCATGCCCAGCTCGGCTACATTATCGAGGTGCCGGCAGTCTCGGTCGAAAAGCTTCGCGCGTTCCCCGAGCTGACCTTGCGTCAGGGTATGGCCAATGGTGCGCGGTTCACCGAAGCGGCGCTGTCGGACCTGGATCGTCGCATAGCGGAAGCCGGGGAACGCGCGGCGGCTCGGGAACGCCTGGTATTCGGCCATTTGGTGCGCGCCGCGCTCGACCACGCCAACGCTTTGGCGGCCGGTGCGGATGCGCTCGCGTTTCTCGACACCGCCCAATCGGCGGCGCGGCTTGCGGAACCCGGCAACTGGTGCCGCCCGGTCGTCACGGATAGCGACGAATTCGTGGTGAAGGACGGCCGCCATCCGGTGGTTGAGGCCGCCTTGGCCGGGAAAGCTGCCTTCGTCCCGAACCGGTGCGACCTTTCGCCGGATCGGCGGGTGCTGCTGCTGACCGGCCCGAACATGGCGGGTAAGTCGACCTTCCTGCGCCAGAACGCCTTGATCGCCGTGCTGGCGCAGGCCGGGTTGCCGGTGCCCGCCGAGTCCGCCCGTTTGGGTGCGGTCGACCGGTTGTTCAGCCGGGTTGGCGCGGCGGACGATCTGGCACGCGGACAATCCACCTTCATGGTGGAAATGACAGAAACGGCTGCCATCCTGCATCAAGCCGGGCCTCGATCGCTGGTCGTGGTCGACGAAATCGGGCGCGGAACTGCCACGCTGGATGGGCTCGCGATCGCCTGGGCGGTGCTGGAGGCGCTGCACTCATCCATTCGCTGCCGCACCATTTTTGCCACGCATTTCCACGAACTCGCAGGTCTGGCCGATCGGTTGCCGCGCCTGAGGCCGCACACGATGCGTGTGAAGGAGTGGAAAGGTACTGTGGTCTTCTTGCATGAAGTCGCCGAGGGCGCGGCCGGACGGTCCTGGGGTGTTCATGTCGCGGAGCTCGCAGGCGTGCCGGCTCCCGTCGTGCGCCGAGCGGCGGCGTTGCTCACGGCGCTGGAAAAACATGGCGGCCCGTTGGGTGCCGGTGCGCCACTCGGTGAATTGCCGCTGTTCGCCGCGACGGAAACGCCGTCATCCCCCGAGCCCGATGCGCTGGCCAGTGCTTTGGCGGCCATGGATCCCGACCAAATGACGCCGCGCGACGCTTTAGACGCTCTTTACCGTTTAAAGACCCAGTTCCCTATTCCCGAGGGGGCCGGCTGATACTACGGTTTAAACCATGCTCACTCCGATCCCCCTGCCCGCCGCTCCCGAGGTGGGCGCCACCGTTCTGTCCGAGACCCTCGCGAAGCTAGCCGTGGATGGGCGCGGCAACATCCCCCGGGACGAGGCGGTCGTGGTGTTTCGGCGTCATCTCGCGCGCATACAGGCGTATGTGCAAAACCAATTCGAGCAAGACCATCTCACCGGCCTCCAAGCGGCCAGGCTGCTCGGCGGGCTGATCGACGGCGTACTCGATGTCTTGTACGCGCACGCGACCAACGAGCTGGGGTTCAACGAACCGGCCAATCTGAGTATTGGCGCGACCGGGGGGTACGGCCGGGGCGTTCTGGCGCCGTTCAGCGATATCGATCTGTTGTTCCTTACCGCCGAAGACCCATCCAGCCGGTCCCTGAAGGTCGTGGAGTATATTCTCTATTTCCTCTGGGACCTCGGGCTGAAGGTTGGGCATGCCACGCGATCGGTCGAGGACTGCCTGGTGGAGGGCGCCAAGGATACGACGATCCGCACGGCGCTCCTCGATGCCCGCCATATCACCGGCAACGGCCCGTTGTTCGCGTCGTTTCACCGCCAGTTCCGCGCGGCCTGTAAGGCAGCCGGCGCGACGGACTACATTCTCGCCAAACAGGCCGAACGGCACGCGCGCCATCGCCGCTATGGCGAGAGCGCGTTCATGGTGGAGCCCAACATCAAGGAAGGCCGCGGCGGGCTGCGCGATATTCAGACGCTGTACTGGATTTCTCGTTACGTCTTCGACACGCAAACCATGGGCGAGCTGGCGGATGTCGGCGGCGTATTAACCCATGCGGAGGCGCGCCACGGTCGGCGGGCGTGGGAATTCCTCTGGACCGTGCGGTTTCACCTCCATTACGTCGCCGGGCGGGCGGAGGAGCGTCTGACCTTCGACGTTCAACCGGTGGTCGGCGCCCGCATGGGATATCAGCGACACGGGAGACAGGGTGGCGTCGAGCGCTTCATGCGCCACTATTTCCTGAACGCTCGGGAAATCGCGCGCCTTACCCGAATCATGGAACCGGCCATCCTGCGCGCGGCGCTTGGACCGCCGGCGATCGAGGCGGAAACCGATAAAGCTCTGTTGGCAGCGGGGTTCGTGCTGGCCGAGGGCAAGCTGCTTCCCGTCGGCGGCCGGGATTTCGACACCGAACCATTGCAGATGTTGCGCATCATGCGCATCGCCCGGGACCGGAATTTGGACCTGCACCCGCTGGCAATTCGCTCGCTCATTCAGAACGAACGTCGCGCCATTGCGCTGCGGGACGATCCGCTGGCGGCGGATGCGTTCATGGATTTGTTGTGCGGACGCCAGCCCGCCATACGCGGCCACACCGGGCACCCGGACGGCGCGAAGTGGCTGAACGTGCTGAATGAAACCGGATTCATCGGCCGCTTTTTGCCGGACTGGGCGCGCATTGTCGGACAGATGCAGTTCGACACCTACCATATCTTCACGGTCGATGAGCACACGATCGAAGCGGTGAAAGTGCTGAACACTCTGGAACGGGGGGAGTTGGCGGAAATCGCGCCGGTCGCGTCCAGCCTCGTGGATCAATTGCATTCCCGCCGGGCGCTGTATTTGGCGATGCTGCTGCACGACATCTGCAAGGGGCGGGGCGGCGATCACTCCGAACTTGGGGCCGAAGTGGCGCTGTATATCGGTCCGGCGCTGGGCCTGTCGGCCGAGGAAACCGAAACGGTATCCTGGCTGGTGCTGCATCATCTGCTGCTGAGCACGACGGCGTTCAAGCGCGATATCGACGATCCGAAAACGATCCTCGATCTCGCGGAAACGATCCAATCGCCGGAACGGCTGCGATTGCTGCTGGTGCTGACGGTCGCGGATATGCGGGCCGTGTCGGCAAAGGTATGGAACGGCTGGAAAGCGACCTTGCTGCGAGAGCTATATTTCCGCGTCGCCGAGGTGCTGGCCGGCGGTCTGGCGACCACCGAACGCGACGTGCGGGTGCAGCGTGCCAAACAGGCGGCCGCTGCGTTGCTGCCGGGATGGAGCGATGAGGATATCGCCCAGTTCTCCGACCTCGGATACCCCAGCTATTGGCTGTCGTTCGATCCGGAAACGCATGCTCGGCATGCCAGCCTGCTTCGGGAAGCTGAAAAGCGGCAAGCGCCGCTGACGGTCGACACCCAGGCGTTGCCGGCCCGTTCGGTGACCGAGGTCACGGTGTATTGCGCCGACCATGCCGGCTTGTTCAGCAAAATCTCCGGCGCCCTCGCGGTCGCCGGCGCGTCGATCGTGGACGCGCGTATCCACACCATGTCGAACGGGATGGCGCTGGATACGTTCTGGATACAGGATGCCTCGGGCGGCACGTTCGACGCGCCGCACCGATTGGCGCGCTTATCGGTCCTGATCGAGCAGGCTCTATCCGGCCGGCTGCGGCTCAATACCGAAATCAAGAAAATGTCGAAGATGATCCTCGGACGCCGCATGCAGGCAATTCATGCGCCGTCGCGCGTGGTGATCGATAACAAGGCGTCGAACACTTATACGGTGTTGGAGGTCAATGGCCGCGACCGGCCGGGCTTGCTGCACGATGTCACCGCGGCAATCAGCGAGCAGGGCCTGCAGATCGCCTCGGCGCACGTGACCACGTATGGCGTCCGGGCGGTGGACGTTTTCTACGTTAAGGATGTGTTCGGCCTGAAAGTCGAGAACGAACGCAAGCTAGCCCAGTTGCGGGAAGCATTGTTGATCGCCTTGGCCAACCCGGACGAGGTTGCGGTCCCCACGCCCGCGCCGAAGCGCCGGCGGGTCGCTGCTTAGAGCGTGATCGCCTGAGGTTGACTTCAACCTCGGGCGTGAATCACCCTCTCAAACAAAGGCTTAGACCATGATCCAACGCCGAGATCGCGTGCGACCTCAAACGATCATGGTCTAAGGTTTCGCGGGCTCCGGCGGACTAACGAGGGCCGCCGCGCAGGTCGGGTCGGTGGAGAGCGCCGTCCCAAACGCCGTCGCGACATTCGCCACGGCCATCGCCCCCGTCATCGCCCCCGGGGCCG
>JANXTL010000283.1 GCA_025352375.1 Acetobacteraceae bacterium
GGAAAACAAGGTGAACCAGTCCAGCTTCAAAGCCACCCGCCGCCGCTTGTCCGAACACCCCATCGAAGAAGTGGGCGCCCGCCTGCGCGCCATGATGCCGTGGATCAGCAAGAACGCGCTGGTGGACAGGACGAAGAACTAATACCGCCGCTTACTGAACGATCCTCCCCCGTATGCTACACCAACGGCGCCGCCCTGGGTGGGCAGGCGGGGGAGACACCATGCTCATTGCCTATTCCTGCGACACCCAACGCCTCCAGGCCATTTCCCCGCCGCCGGACGACACAGCCCTGCGCGCCGCCGTCTGGATCGACCTCGTTAGCCCCACGCCGGAAGAAGCCGCCACCGTGGCGACCGCCACCGGCTTCACCGTCCCCACCGAAGCGAGCGCCAGCGAGATCGAGGCATCCAGTCGCCTCGCGACCCTCAATGGCATCCTGTATCTCAGCATGCCGCTGATCCTGCGCTCGGCAGACGGTCCGCGTGGCGTCCCCGCCGGATTCGTCCTATCTCCCAAACAATTGCTGACCGTCCGGTTTGCCCCCAGCACAGTCTTCGACGCCTTCGCAGGCCATGCGCCACGAGGGGAAGATGCCCATCCTGGCAGTGCCCACGTCCTCATCGGTTTGCTGGAAGCGATCGTCGACCGCCAGGCCGACGCGCTGGAGCAGGTGGCGCACGAACTCGACGCGGTCTCCCACCGCATCTTCGCCATGGGGGTGCGCCAGCAAGGCGGGCGCAAACGAGAGGACGCGACCCTGCGCATCACCCTCGGCCAGCTAGGGCGCCTCGGCGACCTGATTTCTCATGTCCGCGATACGCTGGTGGGTGCCGGGCGGATCGGGCCTTATGTCGAAAGCGCCGCCGCATCCTGGCTGCCAAAGGATTTGCCACCGCGGCTGAAAACGTTGCAGCAGGACATCGCCTCGCTCAACGATTTCGATACGCATCTGAACGACAAGCTGCAATTTCTGCTGGATGCGACCATGGGGTTCATCAACATCGCGCAGAATAACGTGATGAAAGTGATGACCATTGCCTCCGTCGTCGGCATTCCGCCGGTGCTGGTCGCCGGCATATACGGCATGAACTTCAAGAGTATTCCAGAATACGACTGGAGTTTTGGCTACGCCTATGGCCTGGGCCTGATCCTGCTGACCACCCTCATCCCCCTGGCAATCTTTCGCTGGCGCAAATGGATATGAGCCATGCAACGCATTGAAATCCGCCAAGCCGACATCGCCACCCTGGCCCTCGACGCCATCGTCAACGCTGCCAATGAGTCGCTGCTGGGCGGCGGCGGGGTCGACGGCGCCATCCACCGCGCGGCTGGCCCTGAACTTCTGAAGGAGTGCCGCACGCTCCACGGCTGCCCCACCGGCCAGGCCAAAATCACGAAGGGTTACCGTCTGCCTGCCCGGTTCGTCATCCACACGGTCGGTCCGGTCTGGCGCGGGGGCCGCCATGGGGAACTCGACCTGCTCGCCAGTTGCTACCGCGAAAGCCTGACCCTGGCTGTCGCGCACGATATCGAAACCATTGCCTTCCCGGCCATCAGCTGCGGCGTTTACGGCTACCCGATCCCCGAGGCCGCACGCATCGCCATCGGCACAACCGCCGATTTTTTGTCCAGCAACACCAGCCTGAAGCAGATCGTCTTCGCCTGCTTCGGCCAGATCGTCACGGATGCATTTCAGGCGGCGCTAAACGCCCGCCTTTAGTGTCCTGGGTTCGCCTTGGCGAACGCGGCCTTCTGCTCGGCGGTCGCTTCCTTCTGGAACTTCGCCTGCCATTCTTTGTACGGCATGCCGTAAACGATCTCCCGAGCATCGGGGTCGCCGAGCGGAATGCCACGTTCCTCGGCACTTTCGCGATACCAACGGCTGAGGCAATTACGGCAGAATCCCGCCAGATTCATCATGTCGATGTTCTGCACGTCGGTGCGTTCCCGCAGATGGTCCCGCAGACGGCGGAAGGCCGCGGCTTCGAGTTCGATCTGGGTGGCGGCGTCGATGTCCTGCATGGCAATCTCTCCTGCTGATACCGGGAATATGGTGCGGGCGGGCATGTTCCGCCATACTCCGCCCGACGGGGATGGGAGCAGGATAGCCGATGCAACTCGACGACGGTAGGGCGCGCCAGGCGCTGAGGGCGCTGTTCGATGCCGCCGTGGCCGCGGCCGATCCGCGCATCGTGCTGGCCCAGCATTTGCCGCCCAAGCCCACGAAAGGCCGCACGATCGTCGTGGGCGGCGGTAAATCGGCCGCCGTGATGGCCGCCGCGCTGGAAGACGCCTGGCCCGATGTCGCGATGCAGGGCGTCGTTGTCACCCGGTATGGCCATGCCGTCCCCACGAAGCGGATCGAGGTCATCGAAGCCGCGCACCCCGTGCCCGATGCAAACAGTCAGAAAGGTGCGCAGCGCCTGCTGCAAGCGGTGCAGGGCCTGACCGCCGACGATCTGGTGATCGCGCTGATGTCCGGCGGCGCCTCCGCGTTGCTGGCCGCCCCGGCGCCGGGCCTGACGCTGGAAGACAAGCAAGCGATCAACAAGGCGCTGCTGGCGTGCGGGGCGAACATTACCGAGATGAACGCGGTTCGAAAGCATCTGTCCGCCATCAAAGGCGGCCGCCTCGCCGCCGCCGCCGCCCCCGCGCGGATCGTTACAATGGCGATCAGCGACGTGCCGGGGGACGATCCCGCCGTCATCGGCTCCGGCCCCACCGTTCCCGACCGCACCACCTTCGCCGACGCGCGGGCCTTGATCGCGCGCTACGGGATCGTCCCGTCGCCGGCCGTGGCGGCGCGGCTGGCACAGGACGCCGACGAGACGCCCAAGCCTGGCAGCCTTCCCCGCACCGAATTCCGCATGATCGCGACGCCGCTGATGGCGCTACAGGCAACCGCGAAAGCGGCCGCAGCCATGGGATTCACCCCGGTTATTCTCGGCGATGCGCTCGAAGGCGAGTCGAAAGAAATGGGCACCGTCATGGCCGGCATCGCCCGATCCATCCGTGACCACGGTTATCCAGTGAAAGCCCCGGCGGTTCTTCTGAGCGGCGGGGAAACCACCGTCACGCTCGGCGCCGGTCCGTTTGGGCATGGCGGGCGTAACACAGAATTCTTGGCCGGCCTCGCGGTCGCGCTGGACGGTGCCCCCGGCATTTGGGCGATGGCCGCGGACACCGACGGTGTAGACGGAATGGACGAAGTTGCCGGCGCGATTCTCACCCCCGACACGCTGGTGCGCCTCAAAGCCCAGGGCCTGGACGCCCGCACCATGCTCGCGGGTCACGACAGCCATACATTATTCAAATCGGTAGGTGACTTGATCGTCACAGGCCCTACACTGACCAATGTTAACGATATCAGAGCCGTCCTGATCGGCTGAAGGAACGCCCAAAATGGCAATCCAACCTAAGTTGCGCCGCCGCCGCCGAACCAAGATCATCGCCACCCTCGGCCCCGCCAGCGGCACGATTGAGATTCTGACCCGTCTGTTTCAGGCCGGCGCCGATGTATTCCGGCTGAATTTTTCGCACGGCGACCATGCCAGCCACGCCGCCCGCTTCGCCATGATCCGCGAGCTGGAGGCGAAATTCGACCGCCCCATCGGCATCCTGTGCGACGTTCAGGGTCCGAAACTCCGAGTCGGCCGTTTCGCTGGCGGACGAGTACACCTGCAAACCGGCCAAAGCCTGCGCCTGGACCTGAACCCCACCCCCGGCAACACCCAGCGGGTCAATCTGCCGCATCCCGAAATCATCGAAGCCGCGTCGATCGGCGCGACATTGCTGCTGGACGACGGCAAGCTGCGCCTGCGCGTGACCCGCAAGCACGCCGACGCCCTGGAGACCGAGGTCATGGTCGGCGGCCCCCTGTCCGACAACAAGGGCGTCAACGTCCCCGACGTCGTGCTCCCGATTCCCGCGCTGACCCAGAAGGATCGCGCCGATCTGGAGTTCGCCTGTCAGCACGGCGCCAACTACATTGGCCTGTCCTTCGTCCAACGGCCGGAGGACGTGGCCGAGGCCAAGCGCCTGATCGCCGGGCGCGCCTGGACCATGGTGAAGCTGGAAAAACCCCAGGCGCTGGATAACCTGGACGAGATCATGGCGCTGACCGACACCGTCATGGTCGCTCGTGGCGATCTGGGGGTGGAACTACCGCCCGAAGAAGTCCCCCTGGCACAAAAGCGCATTGTGCGGCTGGCCCGCCAACTCGGCAAACCCGTGGTGGTGGCGACGCAGATGCTGGAAAGCATGATCTCCGCCCCCGCGCCCACCCGTGCCGAAGCGTCCGACGTCGCCACGGCGGTGTTCGACGGCGCCGACGCGGTGATGCTGTCGGGCGAAACCGCCGCCGGCCAATACCCCTACGAGGCTGTCAACATCATGGACCGCATCGTCGCACGGGTGGAGCTGGATCCCGGTTGGCGGGCGATGATCGATGCCTCCCGCGGTGACCCGGAGGCCAATGCCGCCGGTGCCATCGCCGCCGCCGCGCGGCAGGTGGGGCATACGATCGGGGCGAAGGCCATTGTGGCCTTTACCGCGTCCGGTGGCACGGCGCTGCGCGTCGCGCGCGAACGCCCGGACAGCGCCATCATCGGACTGACCCCGGAAATCGATACCGCGCGACGGATGGCCGTCGTCTGGGGTGTCCATGCGGTGGTGACACCGGACGTGCACTCGATGACCGAGGCTGTGTCCAGAGCGGAACGGACTGCGAGGACAGAAGGTTTTGCGGCGCATGGCGACGCAATCGTGGTAACGGCGGGCGTGCCGTTCGGACAGGCCGGAACGACAAACGCGCTGCGGGTGGCGACGGTGAAGTAAAGCAAGAAGCAGGCGGCGTTTGGTCGGAGCCGCCCGTTGCATCCCGATGTCCGCTCCAAACCGCTTTTCGCGCTGGCTGGGGAGGCTCATGCGCTTGTGCGTTGCGGCGATGGGTGGCGGAGCCGGTACAGGCTATCGACCTTGGAGGGCATGAGGGTCTGGCACGCGGCATACCCCACCGTCGAAGCACATGCGGTCTTCTTCGGACCCAACACCTATCGGTTCGCCGCGGCCTTGACCGCCTATGTGCGCGATGCGCCGTGGATATCAGCTGCGGCAAATGCCCGCACGCACCCCCGTGCCGAGACGATCATGTCCGCCATCAATCCCGCCGCGCTGCGCCTGGCGCGCATCAACGCCTCCCTGGCCGGTCTGCAACAGGTGGCGGCGCGGCAACACGATCTGCTGGCTTCGGTGAAGGGCTTGTTCGATTTGATCGTCGCCAATCCGCTCTACCTGCTCGACCCGCTTGGCAGAACATACCGCCACGGCGGCGGGCGCCTCGGCGCGGGGTTGGCGCTGGCGATGGTGCGAAGGATTGGCGCCTGGGGCCTCGCTCCTGCTCTACACCGGCGCGGCGTGCTTGCGCTGCTATCGCCGCGTGCTGGGCCGAAGCTGACGACCGGGGCAGCCGGTCTTTCCCAGCGGTTTAAACTGTAATACAGGGGTTCTGTATGAAAACTCAGACAGGAACGTAAGTATGTCGGAAACAGCCGAACCAGAGGCCCCAATCCGGGCCGCGACGCGCCCGCAAGTACCCGGCCGTGTCATCTTCAACCCATTGAAGGACACCGATAAGCCGCAAGACTATTACGACGAAATCAAACAGAAATTCGCCGAAGCGCGCGATCTGCGCCTGAGCTACCGCCCCGATGGGCGGGCGCAGTATACCTCCGAACTGACGGGCGAACTGGCGAAATACGAGGTCGACCCCTATGTCGAAACCATCGTCGATCGCGAACCGATCGCCGACACGGTGGAAGTGCTGCTGATCGGTGGGGGCTTCTCCGCCCTGCTGACGGCCGCCCGCCTGCGCGAGCGCGGGGTGGAAAGCATCCGGATTGTGGAACGCGGCGGCGACGTTGGCGGCACCTGGTACTGGAACCGCTACCCAGGTGCTGCCTGCGACGTCAGCGCCTACGACTACATGCCGTTGCTCGATGAGATGGGCTACGTGCCCGGCAGCTTCTATGCAAAGGGGCCGGAGATCTTCGCCCATTGCCAGGCCATAGCGCGGCGTTACGACCTGTACGATCTCGCGGTGTTCCAGACGACGGTGACCTCCACCGTTTGGGACGCGGCAACCAAGCTATGGACCGTCAGCACCGACCGCGGCGACACGATGACCGCCCGTTTTGTGATCTGCGCCAACGGCACGCTGTCGAAGCCGAAGCTGTCGAAGATCGACGGCATGGCGACATTCCAAGGCCATTCGTTCCACACGTCGCGGTTCGATTACAAATACTGCGGCGGCGACCTGTCGGGGCTGAAGGACAAGGTGGTGGGGATCATCGGCACCGGCGCCTCGGCCGTGCAAATCATTCCGCGTGTGGGCCGAGCAGCGAAAGAACTGTATGTGTTCCAGCGTACCCCGTCGGCGATCGACATTCGCGACGACACGCCCACCGATCCGGAATGGGCGGCGGCTTTGCAGCCCGGCTGGCAGGAAGAGCGTCTCGCCAAGCACATGAAGGGCCCGCAGATCTCGGAGGAGGATAAAGCGAAGCTGGCCGCCCAGCCGCGCGACGAGAAAATTCGACGCCAGGAAAACCAGAATATCGAGCACATGATGCGCATTCACCGGCGCGTCGAAGAAGTCGTGCAGGACAAAACGACCGCCGAGGCGCTGAAGCCGTGGTACATGCACCGCTGCAAACGCCCCTGCTACGACGACGAGTATTTGCCGGCATTCAACTTGCCCAACGTCCATCTGGTGAATACCGACGGCAAGGGCATCACGGAAGTGAATGCGCGTGGCGTCGTGTTCGAGGGGCGCGAATATCCGGTCGACGTTCTGATCTACGCCACCGGATTCGAAGTCCAGGTAACCGGCATATACAACGATATCCGCGGCGAAAACGGGCTGGAGCTGAATGAGAAATATGCCGACGGCATGCGGACCGTGTTCGGCATCCACTCCTCCGGTTATCCGAACCTGTTTATCATGGGCGGCTATCAGGCGTCGTTCCAGTTCAACCTGACGTTCATGCTGCGCACCCAGGGCGCCCACATCGCCGAGTGCATCAAGTATGTCCGGGAGCGGAACTGCACCACGATCGATGCCACCCCGGAAGCTGAACAATGGTGGGTGGACGAGGTAATCAGGCACCGCGGCAAGACCAACCGCAACAAGGAGTGCACCCCGGGCTATTACAACTTCGAAGGCGAGGACAATCGCCGTCAGGATGGTAATTACAACGGCGGATTCTACCAGTATTTCGTCCATATGGAGGAAGTCCGGAAGGATATGGAGAAGCACTTCCGCTTCGCGTAACGGAACGATACCCGAGCGGCCACGGCCGCTCGGGAGTTACGTGTTACGCCGTCGGCAGCGGACGGCCTTTGCGGGCGATAAAGTCCGGGAACGCGGTTTCCGCCCGAGCACCAGCCATTACGTTTTTGGTATAATCTACCTCGGCGGCGTACTGGCCGGCAAGGTCCAGACCGATCTGCTTCAGCATCAGCGCCTTTACGCCCATCACGGCGCTTCGGTGGCTGTTGGCGATCATCTTTCCCAGCCACATGGTTTTCGCCCGCAATTCGGAGCGCGGCACCAGATAGTTTAGCAACCCGATGCGGTGGGCCTCCTCCGCGTCGACCACACGCGCCGAAAACAGCAACTCCTTCGCGATGGGCCAGCCCACCTGATTGGGCAACGACCAGGTGCTGTTGATCCGGCCGTAGGCAGCCGCCAGAAAACGGAATTTGGTGCCCTCGCAGCCCACCCGCATATCCATCGACGATGACAGCACCCCTGCCCCGCCATAGGCCAACCCGTTCATCATGCCGATCGTGGGCTTGGTGCAGGCGCCAACGTCGTAGGCGGAGTGGCCGGAACTCATGGCCGCCTGCTGGTCCAGTGTATACAGCTTGTCGTCCGACCGCTGCTCGTGGATGTCGCCGCCGGCCGAGAACGCCTTTTCTCCGGCACCGGTGAAGACGATGCAGCCGACGCTGTCATCGGCCTCGAATGCGTGCATCGCGTGGTGCATTTCGCGCACCAACTTGCGATTCATCGCGTTCAGCACTTCGGGTCTGTTGAGGGTGATGATACCGACGCCGTCTTCGACCTCGGTTAGGATGCATTCATAAGCCATTGGGACCTCCGGGGTGGTGTCGGACGAATGGTAACACGGGTCTGGTAGCGGTCCCATACAGGCTGTAGGATTGGGTCAAATACGTCAGGGGGCACACCAATGGTACAACCGAATTTCTCGCGCCGCAGCGTTCTGACCGCCCTTGCCGCCAGTCCAGTGGTGGCCAGCGCGGCGGCACAGGCGGCCGCCGATCTCAGCGCATCGGGCCTGGTGGGCACGCTGCAAGGCCCGACCATGATCCTGGATCCGGCAAAATGGCCGAAGAAATTCCAGGAAGCGCCGATGCTGGCGGAACTGGTGAAGGCCGGGAAATTGCCTCCGGTAGAACAGCGCATCCCGGCGGAGCCGATGGTGTGGCAGCCGCTGAACGAAATTGGCAAGTACGGCGGCACTTGGCGCCGCGCGTTCACCGGCCCGGCGGACGGCGAGAACGCCAACCGCATCAACGCATCCGACAAGCCGCTGTTCTGGAACGCGTCAGGCGACAAGATCGTGCCCTGCGTCGCCAAATTCTATGAACTCAGCGACGACGGCAAAATCTACACGCTGCACTTGCGCAAGGGTATGCGCTGGTCCGACGGCGCGCCGTTTACCGCCGACGATTTCGCTTTCTGGTTCCAGGATATTTACAACAATCGGGAAATCGTCCCGACCCCCACCCCGCAAATGGAACCGCAGGGCAAACCCGGCCGCATCGTGAAAGTGGACGAAACCACGGTGCGCTGGGAATTCGACGTGCCATATTACCTGTTCGAGGAGCTGATGGCTGGCGACACCGCCGTGGGCGGCGGCCAAGCCGTGCGGCAGGCGGCGAAGGTCAGCTTTGGGTCGTACGCGCCAGCGCATTACCTGAAGCAGTTTCTGCCGAAATACTCGTCGCTGGAGGCGGTGAATAAACGCGCCAAGGACGAGGGCTTCGAAAACTGGATTCAGATGCTGCACTTCAAGAAAGACTGGCAGCTGAACACCGAAGTCCCGACACTGGGCCCTTGGCGGACCGTCAAACCGATCAACAATCCGATCTGGCTGCTGGAGCGCAATCCTTATTATTACGCCGTGGATACCGCCGGCAATCAGCTGCCCTATATCGACCGCGTGCAACTGACCCTCGGACAGGACCTGGAGGTCATCAACCTGCGTGCCATGGCCGGCGAATACGATCTGCAGGAACGCCATATCGACCTGAGCAAGCTGCCGGTGCTGCTCGATAATCAGGAGAAGGGCAACTACAAGGTTCACCTCGACCTCGGCTTCGCGGGCGCCGATTTCCTGATGCAGGTCAACCAAAGCTTCGACGGCGACAAAGAGATCGCCAAATGGCTGAAGACCGCCGATTTCCGGCGAGCACTGTCGCTGGGTATCGACCGCGACCAGATCAACGAAACGTTCTTTCTGGGCGTCGGCGTGCCAGGCTCCCCCGCGCCGGCCGAAAGCCTTCCGACATTCCCTGGTGCGGAATGGCGCAAGAAGTGGTCGACGCACGATCCGGTCACGGCCAACAAGATGCTGGACGCGATCGGCCTGACAAAAAAGGATTCCGAGGGCTTCCGGCTGCGCACCGATAATGGTGAACGGCTGCGGATCCAGGTCCTCGCGATCCAGGCTTTCATGCCCTATCCGAAAATGTCCGAAATGGTGGCAGACCACTGGCGCAAGATCGGCATCCAGGCCGACGTGAAAGAAGTCGAGCGCGGCCTGGGCTTCACCAAAGCCGCCAACAACGAGCAGCAGATCTTCATATGGAATAACGGCGGCACCGAGTTTCTGTATCTGTTTCCGGTGCATGCGATCCCTGTCGATCCGCAGCAGGCGTTCATGGGCACCAAGCACGGGCAATACTACGCCTCCGGCGGCACCAAGGGTGAGAAGCCGGACGATCCGAACATCCTGAAAATCTGGGAATTGTTCACCGCCGCCTCCAGCCTGAAGGCCGAGGGCCGCAATAAGAACGCCCAGGAAATCTGGAAAATCCTGGTCGATCAGCAATACGGGATCGGCACCGTCGGCCAGTCGCCGGCCGGTCTTGGCGTGCGGCTGGTGTCCAACAAGCTGGGCAACATCGCTGGCCGCGTCTGCAACGCCCAGCATTGCCGCACGCCGGGCAGCTCGCATGCGGAGACCTGGTATTTCAAGAGTTAACCGGTGATCGCCTACCTTACCCGCCGCGTCGTACTCGCCGCGATCACCATTTGGGCGATCACGGCGGTTACCTTTATTATTCTCAAGCTCCCACCTGTTGACTTCGTGGATGCCTATGTCGCACAGGCCTCGTCGACGGGATCGTCGATCTCGGCCGCCGAGGCCGACGCCTTGCGCGCCGCCTATGGCCTGAACGAATCCTATCTCGTTCAGTACACGAAATGGCTGAGCCTCGTCGCCAGCGGTGATTTCGGGCGATCGTTCGAATATGGCCGGCCTGTGACCGAGGTCATTGGCGACCGCCTGTGGCTGACCGTGCTGCTGTCGCTGGGTGCGATCGTCGTGACCTGGACCATGGCGCTGCCGATTGGGATCTATTCGGCGGTGCGGCAATATTCCTGGGGCGACTACATCTTCACCTTCGTCGGCTTCATCGGTCTCGCGGTGCCCAGCTTCCTGCTCGCATTGATCGTGATGTATTTCGGCCTGCGCCTGTTCAACATGAGCGTGGGCGGCCTGTTTTCGTCCGACTTCGCGCTGGCACCATGGTCCTGGGCCAAACTGTGGGACCTGATGAAGCATCTTCCGGTTCCCATGCTGATCCTGGCGTTACCCGGGATCGCGCAACTGGTCCGCATCATGCGCGCTAATCTGCTGGACGAACTGCGCCGCCCCTATGTGATGACCGCCCGAGCGCGCGGCCTCGCCGAACGCAAAGTCATCATGAAATACCCGGTGCGGGCGGCAATGAATCCGTTCGCGTCCACCATCGGCTATCTGCTGCCCTATACCGTCTCGGGCAGCATCATCATCTCAATCGTGCTCAGCCTACCGACGGTCGGTCCGTTGCTACTGCGGTCCCTGATTGCCCAGGACATGCTGCTCGCCTCCACCATTATTCTGATGCTGGGCATCATGACGGTGATCGGTACCTTGCTGTCCGATCTCCTGCTGATGTGGATCGATCCTCGCATCCGGCTGGGTCAGTTGAAATGAGCGACGTAACCGCGGAAAGCCGCGTCGCCATCGCCAGCCAGCGGCAGCTCATCTGGTGGCGCTTTCGCAAGCACAAGCTGGCGCTGGTCAGCGCTACGATCGTATTGCTGTTCTATCTCGTGGCCGCTTTCGCCGATACGATCGCTTACAGCGCCCCATTCGATACCGAAGCCGCCCGCAGCTACATCCCGCCGCAGCCCATCCATTGGTTCGATGCCGAAGGTCACTTTCGCCCTCACGTCTTCGCCCTGAAAGGCAAGCGGGACCCGCGCACCTTCAAACTGGCCTACGCCCCCGATCCGAGCGAGCCGCGCGACCTCGTGCTGTTCGGGCATGGCTACGGCTACAAGCTATTCGGATTGTTCCCGACCGACCGTCATTTGCTGGGCGTAAGCAACGGCAGGCCGCAGGATGCGCTTTTTCTCCTGGGCACCGACCAACTTGGGCGGGACGTCTTCTCCCGGCTGGTATTGGCAACGCAAACCTCCCTCACCATCGGCCTCGTCGGCGTCACCCTAAGCCTCCTGCTCGGCATACTCCTGGGCGGCATTTCCGGGCTGTACGGGGGCTGGCTCGACCTCGGAATCCAGCGGCTCATCGAAATATTACGGTCGATCCCAACGATCCCATTGTGGATGGGGCTCGCGGCCGCGGTGCCGAACACGTGGTCATCGCAAAAGGTCTATTTCGCGATCACTATCATTATATCGCTGATCGGCTGGACCGAACTGGCGCGCGTGGTGCGCGGGCGGTTTCTGGCATTGCGGGAGGAAGACTTCATCACCGCCGCCGAACTCTGCGGCGCATCGCGAATGCGCATCATCTTCAAACACATGGTCCCCAGCTTCCTGTCGCACATCATCGCCGCGGTCAGCCTCGCGCTGCCGGCCATGATCATCAGCGAAACGACGCTGTCGTTCCTCGGCCTGGGGTTAAGGCCGCCCGCGATTTCCTGGGGCGTGTTGCTGCAGGACGCGCAAAACCTGCAAACCCTGGGACTGGCGCCCTGGCTGCTGGTGGTGGCGCTGCCAGTGATCGTGGTTATCCTGGCTTTCAACTTCCTCGGCGACGGCCTGCGGGACGCGGCGGACCCTTATGGCTGATCCTATTTTATCCATCCGCGACCTGCACACATATTTCTTCGCCGATGAGGGCGTGGTGCGCGCCGTCGATGGTACTTCATTCGATCTTTATGCCGGCCAGACATTGGGCATCGTCGGCGAGTCCGGCTGCGGCAAAAGCGTCACCGCGCGATCGATCCTGCGTATCGTGGACCGCCCCGGCCGCATCGTCAGTGGCGAAATTCTGCTACGCCGCGCCGACGGTTCGGTCACCGACATGGTCAAGCTGCCGGCCGACGGACGGGAAGCGCGCGCCATCCGAGGCGGCGAAATCGGCCTGGTTTTCCAAGAGCCGATGAGCTCCCTGTCTGCCTTCCACACCATCGGCAACCAATTGATCGAAGCGGTTCGCCTGCACGCGCCTTTATCGAAAAAGCAGGCCCGTGCGCGCGCCATCGAATTGCTGGCCATGGTGGGAATCCCGCGCCCCGAGCAACGGGTGGATGCCTATTCGTTCGAATTGTCGGGCGGACTGCGCCAGCGGGTCATGGTGGCACTCGCCTTGGCGGGCGAACCGCGGGTGCTGATCGCCGACGAACCGACCACGGCTTTGGACGTCACCACCCAGGCGCAAATCCTGGAGCTGATTCGCTCGTTGCAACGGGACCGCGATCTCGCAGTCATCCTGATCACCCACGACATGGGCGTGATCGCTGAAATGGCCGACGATGTGGTGGTAATGTACCTCGGCAAGGAGGTCGAGAAAGGTCCAGTGGACGCAATTTTCCACGCGCCCCTGCATCCCTACACGCGCGCGCTGCTGCGCTCCATCCCCAACGTCCTTGCAGAACCGCGAGAAAAATTGGCTACCATCGCCGGTTCCATACCTCACCCCTTTGCCCGCCCGCGCGGCTGCCCGTTTCACCCCCGCTGTACCGAGGCGATCCAAGGGCTCTGCGATGTTGCATTTCCCGAGACGTTCGATGTTGGCGCGCAACAGGCCGCCGCGTGCCATCTGCTGAACAAGCCGGCCGCATGAGCACCGTTCTCGATGTCCGGTCGTTACGGAAGCTTTTTCCCATTCGGTCGGGTCTGCTGAGCCGCGTGTCCGGTCATGTGAAAGCCGTCGATGACGTCAGCTTCACCATCGACAGCGGCGAAACGCTTTCGCTGGTCGGGGAAAGCGGTTGCGGCAAGACGACGACATCGCGCTGCATCCTGCGGGCGATCGCGCCGACATCGGGGGAAATTCTTTTCCAGGGGCAGGATGTCGCCAAGCTGGAACGGCGCGAATTACGGCCGTTGCGGCGGCAGATGCAGATGATCTTCCAGGACCCGTTCTCGTCGCTCAACCCCCGCATGACGATTTCCGAAATTATCGGCGAGCCGTTGCTGGTCAACGGCATGACCGACACCGCCGAACGCAACGCCCGCGTGGCGGAATTACTGGAGTTGGTGCAGCTCCCCAGCGCTTATTTGAACCGTTTCCCGCACGCGTTCTCAGGCGGGCAGCGGCAACGCATCGGCATCGCGCGGGCCTTGGCTCTGCATCCGTCGCTGATTGTCGCCGATGAGCCAGTGTCGGCGCTGGACGTTTCGGTGCAGGCGCAGATCGTCAACCTGATGATCGAGTTGCAGGACCGGCTGGGCCTGGCGATGCTGTTCGTCGCTCACGATTTATCGGTGGTGAAACATGTCAGCCACCGCGTGGCGGTGATGTACGTCGGCCGTATCGTGGAAATCGCGCCGACGAAGGCGCTGTTCGCCTCCCCCGGCCACCCTTACACAGAAGCGCTGCTCTCCGCCGTCCCGGTGCCCGACCCGCGCCGCCGCGCCAGCCGCATCGTGCTGGAGGGCGATGTCGCCGATCCCTCCAACCCGCCGAGCGGTTGCCATTTTCACCCGCGCTGTCGGTACGCGACGGATCGGTGCAAGGTCGAGACACCGCCGCTGGTGGAGATCGCGCCAGGGCATGCGGTACGGTGTCTGCGGGCGGATGAGATTTCGTTGAAGGGAGTGGATGGCGGTCATACAACTAATTAGCCGTCTCATATTTTATATACACTTTTAAGTTGTATTTCTTAGCATTTCCGGGTATGTCACAGTCATTGGTAGTGACCCCAGGAGGCCTTCATGTTGCATCGATACCTGCTCACAGCGGCGCTCGCGATACCGGCTATGGCCAGCGCCACCCCAGCGCGCGCCGCCCTTATCGACGTCCAGTTCTCAGGCACGTTCAGTTTCGTTTGCGGGTACGCATGCCCATTACTTTAGAGCGCGATCGCCTGAGATTGACTTCAACCTCGGGCGTGAATCACCCTCTCAAACAAAGGCTTAGACCATGATCCAACGCCGAGATCGCATGCAACCTCAAACGATCATGGTCTAATGTGAACGGGTTCCAGCTCGTCGCGACCGACGCGCCGGAACCCGGCGCAATCTCGGTGCTTGGCGTTGGCTTGCTGGCACTCGCCGGTGTAACGCGCCGACGCTTACTGGTTTCACACCTCGGCGAAGGTCACCAGGACCTGGCCCTCCTGAACTGTGTCCCCGGCAGCGCAGCCGACGGCCGCGACGATCCCATCGGCGGGGGCCGGCAGGCGGAAAACGGTCTTCATCGCTTCGAGGACGAGCAGGATCTGGCCGCGGACGACGGTATCCCCCTCAGCCGTGAGCACTTGGGTGACCTGTCCTGGGATCGGGGCAACCAAGCGGTCGGCGCCATCGGTTTCGTCGTCCGCGCCCGCGATCGGGTCGGGCAGGCGCAGGCGCCAGGTCTGGCCATGACGCCGGATCGTGCGGGTTTCGCCGTCCCGCGTGACCGACAAGTGCTCGCGCACGCCGTTGAGCGTCATCGCTTCGTTGTCAGCGGTCCCGTCGAATACATCTGACGGCGTTTGCAGGCGCCACACGCCGGCATCGCGGGTCACGCGTACCGGATAAGCCGTTTCCCCATCCATGAACGCCAGGGTTCGGGCCGGCGTCGTGTTGGTCCACCAGCCGTCGGTTGCATGCCAGGGCGAGTAGGGGTCGGGGCTGGCCACCGCTTCCGCCGCCGCGTCGATGGCTTCGGCGTGCAGCTCGGCCAGGGCCATCGCGGCGAGGATCTCGGCCGGTGGCGTGCCCTGCCCCGCCAGCAACGTAGCACCCTCCCGCGCGATGAACCCGGTATCGATCCCGCCGGCGGCGAAATCCGGATGGGCGGCGATGCGGCCGAGCAGATCGAGGTTGGTGACGACGCCGGCAACGTCGCAGGCGTCCAGGGCGCGTTTCAGGATGCGCAGCGCGGCCGCGCGATCGGGTCCGTGGCAGATGACTTTGGCCAGCATGGCATCGTAATGGATCGACACCGAGTCTCCCGTCGCGAAACCGGTATCCACCCGCACGTCGTCCGGCATACGAAACAGCGACAGTTTGCCGATGGAGGGGGCGTAGTCGCGGGATGGGTCCTCGGCGTAGATCCGGGCCTCGAACGCGTGACCGTTCAGATGGATTTCTGCCTGCTTGACCGGTAGGGGTTCTCCGGCGGCGACCCGCAATTGCCATTCTACCAGATCGAAGCCGGTGACCATTTCGGTAACAGGATGCTCGACCTGGAGGCGGGTGTTCATTTCCAGAAAGAAAAATCCCTGGTTATCGGCCACGAACTCCACCGTCCCGGCGCCGGTGTAACCCACGGCCTTTGCAGCCGCGACGGCAGCCGCGCCCATGGCTTCTCGCTGGTCCGCGGACAGACCGGGAGCCGGAGCCTCCTCGATCACCTTCTGATGGCGGCGCTGGGCGGAGCAATCGCGCTCGAACAAATGCACCGCATTGCCGTGGTTATCGGCGAAGATTTGCACTTCGATATGGCGGGGGCGTTGGAGGTACCGCTCGATCAGCACACGGTCGTCGCCAAACGCCGAGGCGGATTCCTGGCGAGCGGAGGCCAGTGCCGATGCAAAATCGGTGGCTTTCTCGACCACCCGCATGCCACGGCCGCCGCCACCTGAGACGGCTTTGATGACAACGGGAAAACCGATTTTTTCGGCTTGGGCGGCCAGGAACGCGGAGTCCTGATTGTCCCCGTGATAGCCCGGCAGCAGGGGCACGCCCGACGTTTCCATCAGCGTTTTCGCTGCCGATTTGGATCCCATGGCGCGCATGGCGGATGCGGGGGGGCCAATGAACACGATCCCAGCCTCGGCGCAGGCATCGGCGAATTCCGGGTTTTCCGACAGGAAGCCGTAACCGGGATGGATCGCTCGCGCGCCGGATTTTTGGGCTGCCTCGATAATGCGGGGAATGTTCAGGTAACTGTCGCGCGGGGGGGCCGCACCGATGGGATACGCCCGGTCAGAGACCTGCACGTGCATGGCGTCTGCATCGGCGTCCGAAAACACGGCCACGGTTTCAATGCCCATCCGCCGCGCGGTGCGGGCGATGCGGACGGCGATTTCGCCGCGGTTGGCGATCAGAATGGTGCTGAACATGGCCATCACATCCGGAACACGCCGAAGCGCGGCGGTTCTATCGGGGCATTCAAGGCGACGGACAGCGACAGTCCCAGAACGCGCCGCGTATCGGCGGGATCGATGACGCCGTCATCCCAAAGCCGAGCCGTCGCGTAATAAGGATTCCCCTGCGTTTCGTATTGCGCCCGAATCGGC
This sequence comes from Acetobacteraceae bacterium, assembly GCA_025352375.1. Classification (GTDB taxonomy): domain Bacteria; phylum Pseudomonadota; class Alphaproteobacteria; order Acetobacterales; family Acetobacteraceae; genus Rhodopila. The sequence goes on from JANXTL010000283.1 coordinate 17,000, forward strand.
GCCTTGAACGCCTGCTCCTGTTCGACAGTCCATTGATCCGACCCCGCTCGGACGGTCGCCAGCACGCCGGCGGCTTGTTCCCCACCCATCACGGAAATACGAGCATTCGGCCACATAAACAGGAAGCGCGGATCGTAGGCGCGGCCGCACATGCCGTAATTTCCGGCGCCGTAGCTACCGCCGACGATAACGGTGATTTTCGGCACGTTGGCGGTGGCGACGGCGGTGACCAGCTTGGCGCCGTCCTTGGCGATACCGCCTGATTCGTATTTCCGTCCCACCATGAACCCGGCGATGTTCTGCAAGAATAACAGCGGGATATTGCGCTGGCAGCAAAGCTCGATGAAATGCGCGCCCTTCTGCGAAGATTCCGAAAACAGAATGCCGTTATTGGCCAGGATGCCGACGGGGTAACCGAAAATATGGGCGAAACCGCAGATCAGCGTCGTGCCATACAGCTTCTTAAACTCGTCGAAGGCGCTGGCATCGACGATGCGGGCAATAATTTCGCGGGCATCGTAGGGCGCACGAATGTCGGTGGGCACCACGCCGTAGAGCTCCGACGGGTCGTATTTGGGCAGTTCGGGTTTTTTTACAGCCACCGGCAGGCGTTTGACGGTGTTCAGCCCACCGACGATACGCCGCGCGATCGCCAGCGCGTGGCGGTCGTTCTGTGCGTAGTGGTCGACCACGCCGGACGTGCGGGCATGCACGTCGGCGCCGCCCAAATCCTCGGCCGTGACGATTTCCCCGGTCGCGGCCTGCACCAACGGCGGGCCGCCGAGGAAGATCGTGCCCTGCTTGCGGACGATGATGCTCTCGTCGGACATGGCCGGGACATAGGCGCCGCCGGCGGTGCAGGATCCCATGACGACGGCGATCTGCGGGATCCCCTGCGCCGACATATTGGCCTGATTGAAGAAGATGCGGCCGAAATGATCGCGGTCCGGAAAAATCTCGTCCTGCATCGGCAAAAAGGCGCCGCCGGAGTCCACCAGATACAGGCACGGCAGACGGTTGGCGCGCGCGATTTCCTGGGCCCTCAGGTGCTTTTTAACGGTGACCGGAAAGTAGGTTCCACCCTTCACGGTGGCATCGTTGGCGACGATGACGCACTCCCGCCCCGCCACCCGGCCGATCCCGGTGACGATGCCGCCGCTGGCGACATCCCCGCCATACATGCCGTAGGCGGCAAGCTGGGATAATTCCAGAAACGGGGAGCCTGCGTCGATCAGGCCGGCGACCCGATCGCGGGGCAACAACTTGCCGCGGGAGACATGCCGCTTTTGGGATGTCTCCCCGCCCCCCAATTCGGCCTCGGCCACCTTGGATCGCAGGTCGGCCACCAACGCCCGCATGGCGGCGGCATTGGTGGCGAATTCTTCCGAACGCGGGTTCAGGTCGGAGCGGATGTTCGTCATGGGGACGGCTTACCAGCGGGGACGCCGCTCCGCAAAGATTATGGCACGGCGCGCACCGCCGAAGCGGATGTTCAGGCCGAGCAGGCCGCCGCCGATATGGGGCAGCGCGGCGTCGAAGGCTTTGCCGGAGCCGGTTTCGTTCTGATTAAAGCCGAGCAGCAGCATCGTGCGGATGAAGCGGCCGCTTTGCGAGGTGCCCATGATCAGCGGCCTGACTCGCGGGCCGTGCACGGTGGGGCTTTACGGCGTTTTCAGGCAGGTGCCGAGGTCCCGCGCCACCGCCATGCCGATGCCGAGCACCAGGGGGTCCGGCACCGGTAGCCGAGAAAAATGCAGAAAGCGAGCGGCAACTACCTTGACACTCCCCGCCCCTAAACCCGCTCCAACTTCTCCCGCGCCGCTTCCGCGAGAAACCGGGATCTGTTGTCGGATACAAGGTCGATCGCCTCCAATAAATCCGGCACCATTGAGATATTGATTCGAACCGAAGGGCGGCGCACCGCCGCATCGATCAGGACCGCCACCGCGTCCCGATGGTTCGGGTCGGCCATGATCTCATCCAGCCGCGACGGCGCCGGGATCGGTTCGCCATCTTCGATCATGCCTTCGACATGGAACCGGATCGCCTCCGCGGCCATCCGGCGGGCATCCTCCAACGTCGTGCCCGCGGTGACGCAGCCGGGGAAGTCGGGAAAATCCACCCCGTAGTCGCTGTCGGGTTGCTTTCGCAGAAGAGCCACATATGCGGTCATCAGGAGCCTCTCAACGTCAATCCGGCCTGTTTCTCGATGCTGCGCAAGGTCCCAGTCGGTATATCGCGCTTTGGGCGCGGCACCGTCACCCGCCCGGGCCGAGACGGGTGTTTGAACTATTGATGGCTGACGCTGGCACGAGGTCGTCGGCTCAGGTCCAACCTTGACGTTTGGTTCAAGCAGTTTCCGCGAATAACTCCCGCCCGATCAGCATGCGCCGTATCTCGCTCGTCCCCGCCCCGATCTCGTACAGCTTGGCGTCCCGCAACAACCGCCCGGTCGGGTAATCGTTGATATACCCGTTGCCACCGAGGGCCTGAATCGCCTCCAGCGCCATCCAGGTGGCCTTTTCGGCCGCGTATAAAATCGCCCCAGCCGCGTCCTTGCGGGTGGTTTCGCCCCGGTCGCAGGCTTTCGCCACCGCGTAAACGTAGGCTTTGGCGGCGTTCATGGTGGTGTACATATCCGCCAGCTTGCCCTGCATGAGCTGGAATTCTCCAATTGCCTGGCCGAACTGTTTGCGCTCGTGGACGTAGGGCACCACCGCGTCCATGCACGCCTGCATGATGCCCAGCGGCCCGGCTGCCAGCACGGCGCGTTCGTAATCCAGCCCGCTCATCAACACGTTCACCCCCCGCCCGACGGGGCCGAGGACGTTTTCCTCCGGCACTTCGCAATCTTGGAAGATCAGTTCGGCGGTGTTCGATCCCCGCATGCCTAGCTTGTCGAGCTTCAAACCCGTTGAAAAACCGGGGAATGTCTTTTCCACGATGAAGGCCGTCATCCCGCGCGACCCGGCGGCGGGGTCGGTCTTGGCATAGATCACCAGCGTATCCGCATCAGGCCCGTTGGTGATCCACATCTTGGACCCGTTCAGCACATAGCGGTCGCCCTTGCGAAGGGCCGTCGTGCGCATCGACACCACGTCCGAACCAGCCCCCGGCTCACTCATCGCCAGGGCGCCGACATGCTCGCCACTAATCAACCGAGGCAGATACCGCCTCTTCTGATCCTCGGTTCCATTGCGAGAAATCTGGTTGACGCACAAATTGGAGTGCGCCCCGTAGGACAAGCCAACGGAGGCAGAAGCCCGCGAAATTTCCTCCATCGCGACCACGTGTTCCAGGTAGCCCATGGCGGCGCCGCCGTACTCTTCCTCGACCGTGACGCCGAGCAGGCCCATGGCGCCCATTTTGGGCCAGAGGTCCATGGGGAAGGCGTTATCCTTGTCGATCGCCGCCGCTCGGGGCGCAATTTCGGCGGCGGCGAAGGCTTCCACCTGATCGCGCAGCATGTCCGCGGTCTCCCCCAAATCGAAGTTCAGGCCAGGGAGGCGGTTCGGGATGGTGGCCATGAGCAGTATCCTTCGTCGTTGAACACGCCCGATTGTAAGCCAAACGCGTCCGGCTCAATATGGGCTAAAGTTTCTCAGGGAGACGGCCCATGACCCAACTCAGCTATAGCCATGGCGCATCCGATGTGCCGCTGCTGGGCGAAACCATCGGCGTGAACTTCGACCGCACCGTCGCGCGCTGGGGCGACCGGCCGGGCCTGATTTCCTGTGCCCAGGGCATATCCTGGACCTACGCCCAGCTCGGTGAAAAAGTGGACGCGTTCGCCGCCGGCTTGCTAACGCTCGGTCTGCAACCCGGGGACCGCGTGGGCATCTGGTCCCCCAACAATGCCGAGTGGATCGTCACCCAGTTCGCCACCGCCAAGGCCGGGCTTATCCTCGTGAACATCAACCCCGCCTACCGGTTGTCGGAAGTCGAATACGCCCTGAACAAAGTGGGCTGCCGCGCGCTGATCACCGCCACGCGGTTCAAGACCAGCGACTACATCGGGATGGTGAACACCCTGGCGCCCGAACTCGCGCGCTCCAAGCCTGGGCATCTGGAATCCGGAAAACTGCCGCATCTGCGGACGGTTATTCAGATCGGCGAATCTGCCCGCGGCACGGTTGCGTTCGAAACCGTCTACGACAAGGGCGGCGCAGCCGAACAAACCCGGTTGGCGGAGCTGGTGACAACGCTCCAGTTCGACGACCCCATCAACATCCAGTTCACCTCCGGCACCACCGGCCTGCCCAAGGGTGCGACGCTGACGCACCATGGCATCCTGAACAACGGCTTCTTCGATGGCGAAACGATGCACTACACGGAGGCCGACCGGGTCTGCATCCCCGTGCCGATGTATCACTGCTTCGGCATGGTGATCGGCGCGCTCGCCTGCGTGTCGCACGGGGCGGCGATCGTGTTCCCCGGAGAGGGTTTCGACCCGCTGGCCACCCTGCAAGCCGTGGCATCCGAACGCTGCACGTCGTTGTACGGCGTGCCAACGATGTTCATCGCGCAACTGGATCATCCCGATTTCGGAAAATTCGACCTGACCAGCCTGCGCACCGGGATGATGGCCGGCGCCCCCTGCCCCATCGAGGTCATGCGCCGCTGCATCCGCGACATGCACCTGACCGAAATGACCATCGGCTACGGCATGACCGAGACCAGCCCGGTATCGACCCAAACCAAAATCGGCGACCCACTGGAAAAACAAACCGGTTCCGTCGGCCGCGCCCACCCGCATGTGGAAATCAAAATCGTCGATCAGGAGGGACGCATCGTCCCGCGCGGCCAGTCGGGCGAGCTTTGCACCCGCGGCTATTGCGTCATGCTCGGTTATTGGGACGACCAGGAGCGGACGGATCAGGCGATCGACAAGAACGGTTGGATGCACACCGGCGATCTGGCAACGATGGACGATGACGAATATTTGAATATCGTTGGCCGCATCAAGGACATGGTGATCCGCGGCGGTGAGAATATCTATCCGCGCGAAATCGAGGAATTCCTGTACCGCCACCCCGCCATCCAGGACGTGCAGGTGTTCGGCGTGCCCGACCAGCGGTTCGGGGAAGAACTCTGCGCCTGGATCAAGGTCCGCGCCGGCATGACTCTGACAGCCGATGAGGTAAAGGCGTTCTGTAAAGACCAGATTGCGCACTACAAAGTGCCGCGCCACATCCAGTTCGTCGATGAATTCCCGATGACTGTGACTGGCAAGATGCAGAAATTCATCATGCGGGAGAAGATGACCGAGGCCCTGGGCGTCACGGCGGCGGTTACGGCGTAACCGCCGCCGAGATTTCGCTTACTTCACGGCCGAATACGGGGTCGGGCCGAGGATGAAGTTCTTCACGTTCGCCACGATCGGGCCATTGGCCTCGGTCTTGGCGCGGGCGGCGTGCCACTCGGGGTCGGCCTGGAAGGCGTTCCACTTGGTTTCCCGGTCGGCCAGGGAGTCGAACTTCAGCAGGTAATACAGGGTCTGGTTGGACTCGCCGATGATGGTCGTCCAGAAGCCAGCCTGCTGGATGCCGTGCCTTTCCCAAATCTTCAGGGTGATCGTACTGAAGCGGTTGTTCAGGTCGGGCAGCCGCCCAGGGACGCATTCGTAGATTCGCAGCTCGTAGATCATGGTGGGTTTCCTCCTCGGGTGACGTTGGATGGTCGGAGTGTGCGGCGGGTCCGGCCGGGGGGCAAGATGCTGGCATTTGCCCTTCAGCGTTTTTTGTGGGAGCGTCGCGTCAAAGCGGAGGAGACAAGAAAAATGAGCGCGACCCTGGTCGTTACCCCAGCAGCGGAAATTACCGCTCGTCTGGACCGTTTGCCCATGACCAAGCATATATGGATGCTGGTGCTGCTGATCTCGCTGGGGGGATGGTTCGACGTTTATTCCATCTTCCTGACCGGCACGATCGCCCCCGGCCTGTTTGCCGACAAGATATTCACGCCGACGACGGTGGCGTTCTTCGGGTTCACCGGCCTCGCATCGTTCATCGCAGCGCTGTTCACCGGGTTATTCATTGGGGCGATGTTCCTGACACGTTTGGCCGACCGGTTCGGGCGGCGGGCGGTATTCACATTCTCCCTCGTGTGGTACAGCGTTTGCGCCACGATCATGGCGTTTCAAACCACCGCCGACATGGTCAATTTTTGGCGCATGATGTCCGGCCTGGGTCTCGGCGTGGAACTGGTAACCGTCGATACGTATATCTCCGAACTTGTGCCGAAGCATATGCGTGGCAAGACGTTCGCCCTGCAACAGGCCATCGGGTTCATCGCGGTGCCGGTCGTCACTTTGTTGGCGTGGTTGTTGATCCCCACGAACTTTCTCGGGCTGTCCGGCTGGCGCTGGGTGGTGCTGTTCGATTCGCTGGGCGCTGTCCTGGTCTGGGTAGTACGCTTCCGCTTGCCGGAATCGCCTCGCTGGCTGGCGCAACACGGCAGACTGGCCGAAGCCGAGAAGGTGATGGCCGAGATCGAGGCCAAAGTCGCCGCTGAATCGGGGCGGCCCCTGCCTCCGCCCGCGCCTCCATCGGTGGAAGACCCACGGAAGGGCGGGCTGAGAGAGGCATTCAGCCCGCAATACCGCAAACGAACCATCATGCTGTCGATTGCCAATTTCTTTCAAACCATCGGGTTCTACGGCTTCGCCAACTGGATCCCCACGCTACTGCTGGCGAAAGGCATCAACGTAACGAAGACGCTCGAATATACGTTCATCATTGCCTTCGCTTATCCGCTGTTTCCACTGATCAGCGCCTGGCTGGCCGATAGGATGGAACGGAAATGGCAAGTTTGCGTGTCTTGCGCAGGCATCGCCGTGTTCGGCGTCGCCTTCTCGACGCAGACCGGGGCCGTGGCGCTGATCGTCATCGGCACCTTCCAGACGATGGCGAATTCCTGGCTGTCATACTCATCGCATAACTACATGACGGAACTGTTCCCGACCCGCATGCGGGCCAGCGCGGTGGGGTTCGTGTATTCATGGAGCCGGTTGAGCGCGATCTTCACGGGCTTCGTGATCGCCTGGCTGTTGGCCCAATTCGGCGTGACCGCGGTATTCCTGTTCATCGCGGGCGCGATGGGCATGGTTATCGTATCGGTCGGCGTCTGGGGCCCTAAAACTAACAATCTGGCGCTGGAGGAGATTTCGCACTGATCTGATCGTTCACCTCGGCGATCAGATCGCGACCGATCAGGTCGCCCAAATACCGTAACTCATCGGTGAAAACCTCGGCCGCCGGCGCTCCGTCGGCGCAGGTTTGGCCGCAACCCGTGTAGGAGACGAAGCCTTTGTACGCCTCATAGCGGGACGGATCGTTCGTTTCGTCGCAAATCCTGATGACGTCGCCGCGAATGGAGATCGGGAATAGCCAGCATGCGCTGGGCTTGTAGGCCCACGGATGCACCCCGTCCTGCATCGCCATGACCTGCAAGCCGCAGCGGCCGTCGTCCAGACGAAATACGCAGAATGTCCGCTCGAAATGCGTGGGGAAGCCGGGCATTGCCTCATCGGCGGCCCACGGCCGTGTCGCGGTTTTGCGTCCGGACAGGACGTCCCCGACGAACCCGTCTACCACGACCGCATCGGGAAGGGCGAGGCCCATTGCTTCGAACGCCGAGCGCCGCGCCGACGCGATAACGGTGATAGCAGCCTCGGTCGGCGCATCCACATGTACACCATCGTAACAGCACATGCCGCGGCAATCCGGCAATGAACATCGCGCCATACGGCGCTGGAACGACTTGCCGTCGATCGGCAAGGTGGCGCATTTCTGCCGCAGGCTAGCCTCGATGTCATCTGCAAAGCTCATCTTATTTCGCCAAATCTGTGGGGAAGGCACGAATGTTTTCGCTGACATAGGCGTATTCCGCCTTCAGCTTACCCCAGGTGACGGAGCCGACCTTCTCGCCGCCGTTTTCGAAGGCGAAGCGGCCAATGGAGGCCACGGACTCGCTTTGGGCGTGTGCTATCGACGGCAGCAGCAGCGCGAGTGCCAAGATCGAAAATCGCATGTCGGAATCCCCCTTTTTTGGGCGCCATAACCACCGGCATTCGGACGACGAGGCGAAATTGGTCGGAGCGGCGGGATTCGAACCCACGACCCTCAGTCCCCCAGACTGATGCGCTACCAGACTGCGCTACGCTCCGACCGGTGGGGAACGGCTCTTTAACAGCCCCCGCCTTGCGCCGCAACGCCTCATCGCGCTTCCCCCAGTAACTGAACCCTCGCGGCGTTCAGTGCCTCGATCTCAGTCTCGGTCAACGGGTTGGGTTTCAGGTCGACCCGCTCGAGCGCATCGACGACCGCGGCGACGACGACCAGGCGGGTGAACCATTTGTTATCCGCCGGCACCACGAACCACGGGGCGTGGGGGGCGGCGGTCGCGGCAATCGTCTCCTCGTAGACGGACTCGTATTCGTCCCAATACTCTCGCTCCGTCAGGTCCGACGCGCTGAACTTCCAATTCTTCTTTTTGTCGTCCAGGCGCGCCATGAAGCGGCTTTTCTGCTCCTCCTTGGAGATGTGCAGAAAAAACTTCAGGACCAAGGTGCCTTGATCGGCGAGGAAGTGCTCAAAGTTGGCGATCGCCTTCAGGCGCTTCTCCCAGATCTTCTTTCCGATCAACGCCGGCGGTAGCCGTTGTTTTAGCAGCAGCTCGGGGTGGACGCGGACGACCAGCGTCTCCTCATAGTGGCTGCGGTTGAAGATGCCGATCTTGCCCCGTTCGGGCAGCGCTCTGCCCGCGCGCCAGAGGAAATCGTGCCGCAATTCCTCCACGCTGGGGGCCTTGAAGCTGGTGACCTGCACGCCTTGCGGGTTCACCCCGGACATCACGTGCTTGATCGTGCCGTCCTTGCCGGCGGCGTCCATGGCCTGAAACACCAGCAGCAGGGACCAATGGTCCTGGGCGTAGAGCTTCTCCTGCAATGCCGACAGATGCTCCACCCCGCCGTTCAGCAAGGCGGCGGCATCGTGCTTGGCGATCAAGTGACCGGCGGTGTCGCCGGGGTCGTAATCGCGGAGCTTGAAGCCCTTGCCGGTTGTCACCCGGTACCGGTCGAGTAGCTTGCGCCTTTCCCGATCCGACAGATGCCGGGTTTGTAAGTCGGTTTGACCCATGGACCGCCTCTCTGATCGTCGCGAGCCGCATCCTAGGGTTGAAACCTCCTTGAAACACAAGCCCTTACATTCCGTGCTTGCTCCGGAAGGGGCAGGCAGACGACAATCGGGGCATGTTGGAGCAGTTGGCCCTTTCGGAAAACGACTCCGCAACGCTGCGGGTCGATCAGGTGCGCCGTTTTTCCGGCAGTGCCTTCGCCGCGCTCGACCTGGGCACCAACAACTGCCGCCTGCTGGTGGGCGCACCGTCGGGCGACGGATTCAAAGTCATCGACAGCTTTTCGCGGACCGTCCGGCTGGGTGAGGGTCTGCATCATACCGGCCGCCTGTCACCGGACGCGATGGATCGCGCGATGCAGGCCCTGCACGCGTGCGCCGAGCGGCTGGCGCGCCGTCCGATGCGCAAAGTGCGGGCGATCGCGACCGAAGCCTGCCGCCGCGCGACCAATGGCGCCGAATTTCTGGCCCGCGTGAAAGCCGAGACCGGCCTGGATGTCGGGGTGATCTCCAGCCGGGAGGAAGCGGAACTCGCGCTGGAATCGTGTTCGCCGCTCCTGTGCGGGGAAGGCAGCCGCGCCTTGTTGTTCGACATCGGCGGCGGCTCCACGGAATTGGCGTGGGTACGCCTGGCCCACGGGGAGGCTCAGCTTATCGGCTACGAATCGCTGCCGATCGGCGTGGTCACTTTGTCCGAACGCTGGGGCGATGCCGGCTTCACCGAAGCCGGGTTCGAGGCGATGGTCGACGACGTCGAGGCCATGCTGATGAAATTCGAACGCGTGCACTGCATTTCGAACGAAATCAGTAACGGCGGCGTGCGCCTGTTGGGCACCAGCGGCACCGTGACCACGCTGGCTGGCGTGGTGCTGAAGCTGGAGCGCTACCGACGGCCCGCGGTCGACGGTTTGGCACTATCCGCCGAGGATGCCGCCGACGCGTTGGACTTCCTGCGCGGGTTGGGACGGGACGGGTTGTTGCAGCACCCCTGCGTCGGGCCGGAGCGCATCGATTTCGTGCTACCGGGCTGTGCCGTGTTCGCCGCCATCACCCGCGTTTGGCCCGCGTCCACAATCGTCGTCGCCGATCGCGGTCTGCGGGAAGGCATGCTGCTTCGCATGATCCGCGCCGATCGCGCCGGCCCCCGAAAGGCCTATGTAGCCCGCCCATGAGCAAGTCCCCCAGCATGAGTTCCAAGCGCGCGCTGACCGTGCGCGTGAAAAAGACCAAGAATCGCACCCCGGCCTCCCATGCGTGGCTGCAGCGGCAGTTGAACGACCCGTATGTCGCGGCGGCGCAGGCACAGGGCTACCGGTCTCGGGCGGCATTCAAGCTCATCGAGCTCGACGACAGGCACAAGCTTCTGCGCAAGGGCGCTCGGGTTCTCGATCTGGGCGCGGCGCCGGGTGGGTGGACGCAGGTGGCGGTGCAGCGGGGCGCGCATTCGGTGTTGGCGCTGGATTTGCTGCCGATCGACCCCATCCACGGCGCGGTTATTCTCCAAGGGGACTTTAACGATCCGTCGATGCCGGAGGTTCTGACGGCAGCGCTTGGCGGCAAAGCCGATCTTGTGATGTCGGACATGGCCCCCAACACCACCGGGCACACGGCGACCGACCACCTGCGCATTATGGGCTTGGCCGAGCTGGCCCTGGATTTCGCCATGGAAGTGCTGACCGAGGGCGGCAGCTTCGTCGCCAAGCTCTTTCAGGGCGGGTCGGAGGGCGAGATGCTTCTGCGGCTGAAGCGGCATTTTGCAAGCGTGAAGCACGCCAAGCCCCCGGCCAGCCGGAAGGGCTCGAGCGAGCTTTACGTAGTGGCGACGGGGTTTCGGCCGGGGAAATAAGAAGGTATAATTAACCACTGCCTGATTATGGGCAGAATTCCGCCTATTTTAGAAGTTATACATTCCCAAATTAGGGATGGCGTAACGTCCTGTTAAAGGTCGAGCCTCGCCGGCCTTCGGAATCGCGATGTACCCAGCGAAATCAATGCAGGGGCCATGCCGCGGGCTTCTGTCGAACGCTTGCAAAATGAATCGGGAGGGATAGGATTGGTTCTTCGAGGGTATTGGAGAAGACTACCCCATGCGCCGCCGA
>JANXTL010000299.1 GCA_025352375.1 Acetobacteraceae bacterium
ATTCGCCAACGTGCAACCGCATTCGGGCGCTCAGGCCAACCAGGCGGTGTTCCTGGCGCTGTGCAAGCCGGGCGATACGGTGCTTGGCATGAGCCTCGCGGCCGGGGGGCACCTGACCCACGGCGCGGCGCCGAATCTGTCGGGCAAGTGGTTCGATGCGGTGCAGTACGGGGTGCGGCGGGACGACGGGCTGCTGGATTATGAGGAGTTGGAGCGGCTGGCGCGGGAGCATAAGCCCAAGTTAATTATCGCCGGTGGGTCGGCTTATCCGCGGTTCATCGATTTTCCGCGGATTCGCGCCGTCGCCGACGAGGTCGGGGCGTATTTCATGGTGGACATGGCGCACTTCGCCGGGTTGGTGGCGGCGGGGCTGTTCCCGAGCCCTCTGCCGCATGCGCATGTTGTTACGACGACGACGCATAAGACGCTGCGGGGGCCTCGTGGGGGGATGATCCTTTCGAACGATGTGGAACTGGGGAAGAAGATCAATTCGGCGGTGTTCCCGGGGCTGCAAGGGGGGCCGCTGATGCACGTGATCGCGGGGAAGGCGGCGGCGTTCCTGGAGGCTTTGCAACCGTCGTTCCGCGTGTATCAGAAGGCTGTGCAGGACAATGCTCGGGTTTTGGCGGAGACGCTGAAGGGGCAGGGGCTGGATATCGTGTCCGGCGGCACCGATTGCCACTTGGTGTTGGTGGATCTCCGCCCCAAGCGGGTCACCGGCAAGGCGGCCGAGGGCACGTTGGAACGCGCCCACATGACCGCCAACAAGAACGCTATTCCGTACGATCCGGAGAAGCCGACGATTACCTCCGGCATCCGGTTGGGGTCTCCGGCGGCGACGTCGCGCGGGTTTGGGGTGGACGAATTCCGCCAAATCGGAATGATGATCAACGAAGTGCTGGAGGGGTTGGGCCGGTCCAACGACGGGGGGAATTCCGCTGTTGAGCTTGCGGTCGCCGCCCAGGTGAAGGAACTTTGCAGCCGCTTCCCGATGTATCCTGGCCGGTAGGTTCTTATGCGCTGCCCGTTCTGCGGTTCCGACGACACCCAGGTGAAGGACAGCCGTCCCACCGAGGACAACGGCGCCATCCGCCGCCGCCGCTTCTGCGCCAATTGCGGGCAACGCTTCACCACGGTGGAGCGGGTGCAGCTGCGCGAGCTGACGGTGGTCAAAACCGACGGCCGCCGGGTGCCGTTCGATCGGGACAAGCTTGCCAGGTCGATCCGGATATCGCTGCGTAAGCGGCCCATTCAGGAGGAACGGATCGAGCGGATCGTGAACTCGATCGTGCGGCAGTTGGAGGCATCCGGCGACAGCGATGTGCCGAGCAAGCAGATCGGGGAACTGGTGATGGATACGCTGAAGGAGCTGGATAAGGTCGCGTATGTCCGGTTCGCGAGTGTTTACCGGAATTTCCGGGAGGCGAAGGATTTCGAGGATTTCGTGGGGACGTTGGCGGACGGGGCGGAGTAGGGGGCGCCCGAGCCTCCGCTCCTCTCACGGTGGAATAATCCAAACGCCGGCAGCGGTCGCGGGACCGATTTGTTTTCACCGCGAGAGATATGGCGGTACGGCGCCCATCGGTTCGCTGTCTCAGGGTGCAAGGGGGTTGGTGCGGAAATGCGCGCGGAGCACGCCGTGCTTCCGCCACATTGCCCACCCCCACGTCATCTCCGGCCCCGGACTCGATCCGGGAACGCTATCGGTAATCTGCTGGGATAAGTGGCGGGAAGAACGTGCTTGAGATTCCGTGTTCTCAGGGCGCATGGGGGTTTGAGCCGAAAAGTAAGCGGCAAACTGCTCGAGGTCCAACGAGGTCTCCCAAATAGGCAGAATCAGCAGCCGCGCCATCGCTACCACGATGCGGTTGCGCCGGATGAAAGCGGCGACGTTTTCGCAGTGCGCGCGCATTTCCTGGGTGCGCTCGCCGGTCTTGGTTCGGGCGGCGGCGATGCGGGCGCGGGCCGTCGCCGTGTGGCTTGGGGTGGCCCCGCCGTGCATACGGCAGCGGCCATTCTTCATGGCTGGGCCTTTGCAGGGGCAGCCGGAACGGGTCTTGGCCCCCCACGGGTCAAGCCCGTGGGCAGGCTCCGCGGGGTGCGGCGTTGGGGTCGCCTCGGTGGTTGCCGTTGCGGAGGGGGCCGAGGCCTTTTGGACGACAGTATTTGTTCATGGTACGTTCTTAATTCAACGTAGGGTTGAGAGGCAAGGGAAGTGTTACCGTGTCAAAGGAGCTACACCATGGGCCGGGCGCGGCATCAGGGCGCAACGCAATGTCGAGGTATCGCACCGGGCCCGGGATGGCGCGGGCCTGTCGGGAATCCCACCGATGCCGAGCGACAGCGTGCCCTGACGGAAGCTGTCGCGGCACTCCCGCCCGGCAACAATATGGCAAAAGCGGCCTGTGCCGCGCTCGGGGTCTCGCGGGCAACCGTGATGCGCCGGCGCGCACGCCAGGCCGCGCCGCCCGAACCACCCCGTCTCCGGCCAAAGCCGGAACGAGCGTTGACCGAACAAGAAGA
>JANXTL010000327.1 GCA_025352375.1 Acetobacteraceae bacterium
CCTGGTAGTGCCCTTCGCCGGCTTCGGCCGGAAACACGAATTCCGACTCCGCGCTTCGGGTGACCAATTTGAGCAGCACCAAGGCGGCGGTCCCTAGAGGGCGCACAGACCTTCCCGTCTTGCTGTCGGAAAGGATCAGCAGGCCGCGTTCGAAGTCGATCTCCGACCAGCGAAGCCCGGCGATTTCGTCTCTCCGGCAACCGGTCAGCGCCCAAAGTCGCGCGATCCTGATCGCCTTGACGTTCGCACCGTCCTTTTCCAACACGTCGAAGGCTTCACCGAGGCGCTTAACCTCATCGAGCGTCAGGAACCGCTCCCGGCGATTATCCGTCTTGCGCACCGCCGCCAGATCGCACGGGTTGCTGGGAACCAACCCGCGCCGCTCGGCGAAGCTGAAAACAGCCGACAGATCGCGCACGACTTTGCGGGCGGCGCCGTCGCCGCCGCGAACGATGATGCGCTTGCGCGGAGCGACCTTCTTATCGCAGGCGGTCTTCCCGGCGCCGACATCGCGGACGAAGCGCTCGATCTCGCCTGGGCCCACGTCTTTCACGCGCTTGTGGCCCAGGAGCGGCACGACGTGATGCCGCAGGCGGGCAACCGTGTAAGCCTTCGTCCGCGCCTTCATCGGCTCGCCCTGACGCAGGCCGCGCTGCACGAAGCAGCCTTCGGTCTCGTACAGATCAACCAGTGCGGTCATCGTCAGTTCCCGCCGACGCGCCTGGCGATCACCCGCAGGATCCTCGCCCGTTGCGGCCGCCCCTAGGATAACCCGAGCCTGCTTTCGCGCCTCATCTACCGTTAGCGGGCCAAAGCGCCCGACCGTGGCGAACCGGCGGGGCGCTGTTCGGCCACCACCGTCGGCGCGATAGCGCACGATGAACGTCTTCGTCCCGGACGTCTCCACCCTCAGCCCGAAGCCGGCGAGGTTGGTGTCCCACATGTCGAACCGCGCAGGTCCCGGCGTCGCAGCATCGACGACCCGTTTGGTCAGAAGCACGCCGGCTTTCTTGCCCATGAATTTGTTCCCCATATACGGCCGATGCGCTAAATTGGTGTCCACATGGTGTCCACCGTGATCGGGAAATGCAGCGTATGCCGTCGGAGGGTATCGTAGCAAGTATTTGTATTCATTGAAAATCGTAGTGGTATCGGATACCCTGGCGTGGCCTGGAGAGGCCCTTGCACAACCTTGCCAAGGTTGGGGTCGAGGGTTCGAATCCCTTCGCCCGCTCCAGTCGCCTCCCATCCAACCATTCTCCGCAGGCGTTGACCGGCCGCAAAAAGGCCAGGTTCCGCGCCGTTTTGCGGGTGGGGTTGGGGTTTTGACACCCGGAATAATTGCGCTGTTCTCTCGCCAAACGGCGGATTGTCTCTGGAGGGTTGGGGGTTGGGCCATTTAACACCCAAGGTTTAGCGCATTGATAATCAATAATATTTCTGACGCCGTAGCCGCTAAAGTTCGAAAAGGTCATCGCCTACCGGTCGTTCATGCCTCCAATAATATGCCATGGCGTTGCTCGGACGGCCGAAAGGCCCGGGCTTGTCACGGGGGTCGAAACCCTCTTCAGGCGATTAGCATGGGCGAGGACGGGCTGTTGGTGAAGACCCCCGCGCAGACGTCCGAAATCCGCAACAGCCCCGTGGTTGTTGTGAACCTGGGCGGTTGATGAAAGACGCGGGCCCTTCGCGGCCCGTGCCCATGCGCGCGGTGGAGGTGTGGCGCTTGGCCGGGACCTCCGGCCGGCCAGTGCGCCTGATCGCCACCGACATTGCCGAACGCAACGCCGAACAGATGCGGCATGATGGCGGACGCGACTCGCCGGCGCTGAATCTGGCCATCATCAAGCGCCAACTCGACGCGACCGCCCCGGCGTATCGGCGGTAAAAAAGAGTCGTGCGCGGTCAGAAGCGCACGGCCGGATCGACGGAATCATGGCTCTCGGCCATCGGACGAACGAGGTTCATTCGTTCCGCCAGGCCACGCGCGGCCGGGCCGAACACCCAAGCGAGCATGTCGACGATTTTGTGCCGAAACGGCACCATCTCCCAGAACGGTAAGCACCATGCCGCGACCGCGTTGCCGTGCGGTTGTCGGGTCTCACCGGCCAGACCCAGCACCAGTTTTTGTGGAGCATCGGGAATGACGAGCGTGCCGAACATCCAATCCCAGAACGAGAATATAACGCCGAAATTGCGATCCCAGTGATGCGGCGCCTGGCTATGATGGACCTGATGCAACGCCGGGCCGCAAATAATGTGATCCATGGTATGGCCGAAGGAAACCCATATATGAGAATGTTGCAGAACGGTTCCGAGACCACCCACGAAGACGAGTGTCGCCGCAATACCGAATATCTCGAGGGTCGAGGGTGGCCCCGTGAAGAAGTAAATGAGCGGCGCGATAGCCAATGACGAGAACATGCTTCGCCAGGCACCGGCGAACGCGTATTCCAAGGGGTGCGTGCGGAATGCGGTGAGGGGCGTCAAAACCTCGGCCGAATGATGGACCTTGTGAAGCTGCCACAGCATTGGAATCTTATGGCCGAGATAGTGGAAGGTATAATTGCTCAGATCTTCGGCCAGAAGGATCAGCACGGTGGCCCCAATAAGCGTGCTTGTCGTCCACGCGGACGCGTGCGGGGCAGGACCCAACAACGCCACCAGCCAGGACAGATACAATGTCGTAAATACCACGGTGTTCAATCGCCACGTCACGTTGAAGAAAAACCCAAAGCAGGTGTTCAGTATAGCCAACTGGTAATCGACGATCGCCGATGCGTGGGTATATAGCTCCTTGGGAAAGCAGTAGCGGATAAACCCGCGCCAGCCGCCGCTGGGCCGCACCTGCCGGCCGGTCAGATAAACCACCGCCGCGAGGCCGAGGGCTTCCAGGATCGCAAACCAATGCAATCGTGTCCCAACGCCAGTCACGGGTCCCGTCAGAAAGTCTATGAGTTGGAAGACGGCTCGTTCGAGTAGCGGAAACTGCCCCAACACCGTGTGGTGCAACGTCGTCTTGAGTCCCGACAGATATTCGATCATCGCTAGATTACCTGGCAACTCTGGTAGGGGCGGGGCCGAACGGCTCCCGGGCTCGCAATTCATACCCTCCCGGCAGGGTGAGGCGATAGGGAAAATGTGCGCTGGCCCACGCCGCGAGCGCCGGCGTTCGCGATTCCAGGCCACGGTTGAATATCGCGTCCGACCAGGTCGACGAAGCCCAGAGAACGATGGGCGGATCGCTTTGTTCGAAATCGGCGATCGCGTCGGCCTGCCTGTCGGGTCCGACGTAAAACGGATACGCGAAGCGCGAGCACGGCGGCGTATTCGACAGGACGTAAAGGAGTCCCTCATTGCTGAACGCATAGGTGCATGCGGGTGAACGCGCTCGGATGATAGCGGCCGCCTGGCGCAATCCGTCCGCGACCAGATCGGTGTCGCGCGGCGCTTTCACGAACGCCGCACGCGCGTTCCGCGCCAAATTCCGAGCCACTTGACTGGGGTTCGGGGGCATGTACCGCGCATTCAGCATCGCGCACCCGATACTGACCGCGACCGACACCACGGTCAGTGCGGCCAATCTGGAACCAGTGGCGGGCTGACGGGTGGTCCTAAAGAAAAGCACAGCGAACAGCAGCGATAAGCCCCACAGTACATGGGCGACGTAGCCAGCGAAGGGGCGCTCATGAACCTGATAGCCATAAAACAGCAGCACGCCGACGAGGGTCAGGAGCGGGAGCGCCGACCGATGCTCGTCGGCGCGCAGATCGAGCCAGATACGGATCACGGCCCAACCGATCAGTACGGCATAAACCGGAATCGTCGGCCCGGCGGCCGCGACTACGTCGAACGGCATCGCATAGACCGTCGTGTCCCACTGAAAATACCACATATTCGCGAAGTTGCTCGCGACGCCTCCATAGACCCCCGTTATCCCCCCCAGTCCCACGCCAGCGAACCAAGCGGCCGCGGCAATTGGCAACGGGCGCCAGTCGCGCCACAGCCATGCCAACCCGACCGTCGTGCCCGCCAGCAGGAGAGTCCCGAACTCGCCTCGATTGAATATCCAGAAAATGCCGAGCCCGCTCAGGAACCCGGTCGCCGCCACCAACAAATAGCGAGTGCGGCTGGTCATTCTCTGTTCGTCGCGAAATAACAGGAACAGGCATCCCAACATCAGCAGGATGAACAATTCCCGCAGGTTTGGCGACCCGGTTTGCAGCGTGAAGGCACTGCGTGCGCTGCCGTTATAAGCAATCAGTGTCGTCATCGCCGGGAAACCCGCGACGATCGCCCGGAGCGTGCCCAGCCCGGTTATGAGCACCAGCACGATGAGAAAAACCGCCTCGCATATAAAGGTAAACGTCGCGTTCACCCCTCGGACGCATACGATTTGACCGTCGGTAGGACAGAGCTTGGATGCGATCCGAGCTGGAATCAGATCGATGCCGCCATGCGTGAGGACCAATGCTCGGCCGGACGGAATATGTCCGCCCTGAACGCCGTACATAGCGTATTCGCCCTCATGGAAGGCGTCCGGCGCGGGATCCGAGATCGGGGCCTGAAATGCCGTCACGAATACGAGGACGGCAAAAAAGACAATATGCGACAAACGCGCCCATCGCGATGCGGCCGGAGAATCGGACATTACGGCCTACGCTCGCAGCTTGGCGGAGAGTCAGCGGGAGGCACGTTTTATCCTAGATGGCTGAGCCTCATGGGTGACAATCGTGCTGGAGTTGGGGTCAAGGCCGATATGCAAACGCCGTTCGGTCTCTTTAGCAAACAATGGCGAGTACGGAATACCCCACCGTTCGGCGCAGTATTTCACGCAGGTATGCAACACGCCCAAGCCGTAAATGACGCTGCGCCGAAAATTGATCGACGACGCGTCATCGAAGTACCGTGTGGGGCATGAGATTTCGCCGATTCGGAAACCCCAGTGGATGGCCTGAACCAACATTTGGTTATCGAATACGAAATCGTTCGATGCGACTTGCAGCGGTAGAGTTTCCAATACCTCCCGGCTCCAGGCGCGGTAGCCCGTATGATACTCGGACAGCCGCTGATGGAGCATAATATTCTCGATCGCGGTCAAAAAACGGTTCGCGATATATTTGTACAGCGGCATCCCACCGGCGCGGGCACCACGGCCCAGCATCCTCGAGGCCAGCACCACGTCGTATTCGCCCGATGCGATCATCGAGGCCATCGCGGTTACAAGCTTTGGGGAATATTGGTAATCTGGATGTAGCATTACGACGATCTCGGCACCACGTTGCAAGGCCGTGCTGTAGCAAGTTTTTTGATTGGCGCCGTAACCTCGGTTTCGCCCATGCCGTAACGTATGAATGCCTAGTTCAGCCGCTAATGCCACTGTTTCGTCGTGGCTCGCGTCGTCCGTCAGAATGATATCGTCGACGATATCATGCGGAATGTCGTCATAGGTTGCCCGCAGCGTCCGAGCTGCGTTATAGGCAGGTAGAACAACCGCGACACGCTTCCCACTAATCATGGCCATAACATCTCAAAAATGATACGGTTTTGCCACCACGCTTGACATTTTGAAGCTATAGATCGAACCGACGGTTGTGGCAAGGAGTAGACAATGCACATCGAAGTGGCCCCATGAGGAACTTGCCTACAATTCGCCGTGATCGAACGGACCAACTGATCGCAATACCATTCTTGGTGCTGCTGGCAGTCAACACATGGCATCATGCACTCTGGAGCGACGAATTGCATGCCTGGGGTCTGGTCATGGCAAGTCGCAACCTTATGGAATTATTTCAAAATCTCCACTACGAAGGTCACCCAGGATTATGGCACCTCTTTTTATGGTTCACGGGATTATTATCGCGCAATGCGACGACAATTCAGATTGCCCACTTGATTATCGCAGCTTGCCTTATACTAATAGTTGCATATCAGTCGCCGTACACCCGTGTAGAGAAGGTTTTGCTTCTTTCCAATTACTTTCTGGTGTTCGAATACACCGTGCTAGCGCGCAATTATGGCTTGGCGATGCTGCTCGCATTGATCTACGCGAAGGTGCGCGCGTCGATGCCCGAGCGCCCGATTCTGGTCGGCTTTCTGCTCGGCGCCATGGCAAATACCAACGTCTATGGTTGCGTTTTAGCGGTTTTTTTGGCTCTCGAATACCTCTGGACCGGTTTGATCGCAGCGGGATGGCTCGCACGCGCGGGCGGCCTCGGGACCCTCTCCGGCGCTGGCACTTTTTCCGCGCTGCTGCTACTGTGTATGGTGACGGTCTGGCCTCAGCCCGATATCTCCAACCATCCGCAGCAACCGATGGCGGGCGATCCGGGTGCGCTGACCCGCTTCGGACTGCAATTGCTGCGGACGATCGTGGCGCCGTTCTTCCCCGTGGATTTTTCATTTCCCATATCGTTTGCCTTCCCGGGTAATATTTACAGTGCCGGCTTGCGGGTCTGGGTCTCGTTGACGTTGCTGCCACTGGTTTGCGTTGCCCTATGGACGATCTTCCGAGACCGACCCCGGTTCCTCCTTGTACTCGCGGGAACGGCGCTCGTTGCCGCGGGGTTCGCATTCGCGGTCTATCCCTCCGCAATTCGCCATATGGGTGTGGTATTCGTATTATTCGTCACGTTGTTGTGGATTGATCGGACGACGGTGCCCGAACCGCGTTCGGAACGCCTGCCTGAGCGGCCGGCCGCGCGGGCGGCGGTGCTGGGGCTTCTGGTCCTCGGCGCATTGGGGGGTGGTTTGGCGTTGGTCGGGCAATGGATGCGCCCCTTCTCGATCGACGGCGCAGTTGTCGCATGGCTGGAAGAGCATGCTCCGCCGGACGTCGTGCTGGTCGGCTTCCCGGATATGCGGACGGAACCCATTGCTATTCTCATGCACAAGCGCTTCTACGCGCTGGACTGTAGATGCGAGGACTCCTATGTCCGGTTTCTCGATCGTCGCGACGGCTTCACCGCAGCCATGATCCCGGAGCGTCTAGAGGAAGCTCTGCGCCTGTATCGATCCAAACCGCTTGTGTTGCTCGCGGGCGCCCCGCTGGACGACACCGTTCGCGCCGCTGTCCGCGCGCGTGGGATCGTACTCACCGAACGCGTCCATTTGGAGGGTGCCGAACGGGACAAGGAGATGACCATTTTCGATGTGATGCTGCGATAATGCGTCCCCTGCCTGTTCTAATGTGCCTGGCTGTTTGCGGCTGCACCCCCTCGATCGGCGTATCTTCGCCCCCTCGCCGGAAGCGGAGCCCATCCCCGTGGTCCCGAAGGCGCCGGTGCGATACGATCCGCGGACTCCGCGGGTCACGATCGACTTCTCAACCCCGTCCCCGAACTACCGGGATTTGCTGCGTCTGGCAGTACGGCTGGCCGAAGCCCGCGACAGCGCCGTGCGGTTCGACGTGGTGGCGGTCGCCCCCGCGTTCCAGTCCGGTGCGCCGCCGCAGGCCGTTTAGGTTAGAGCATTTTCCGATCAGTGTGATAAGTGCCGCTGGTGGGTGAGGTAGTTCTGGCATTCCTGGCTGGAGCATTCATCCAGCAGCTTGCCAATCCGATCCCACAGACCCTCGACTGTCCGTTCCTTGGCCTTCCGAAGCAGCGCCTTCAGTTTGGAAAATACCATCTCGATAGGGTTCAAATCCGGAGAATACGCTAGTACATACTTTAAGATCGCACCAGCGCCCTCGATTGCCTTTTCCAACCCGGAGACTTTGTGGACCGCGAGGTTGTCCATGATGACGATATCCCCAGGCGTCAGGGTCGGCGCCACATATTGCTCGACATACGCGACGAACGTCTCGCCATTCATCGCCCCGTCGATCAGCAGGGGCGCGGTGATCCGATCGTGTCGCAGCGCCGCGACGAAGGTCGTGGTCTTCCTGTGACCATGCGGGGTTTTATCGACTAGGCGTTGCCCTTCGGCCGATCGTCCGCGCAGGTGGGTCATATTCGTGGCCGTGCCGGTTTCTTCAATGAAAACGAGCTTCGTGGAATCCAACGCCGGCTGGTTCTCCCGCCAAGCCTCGCGCGCCGCTTTTACGTAAGGCCGGTCCTGTTCGGCGATTTTCGGGCCGCGTTTGGCCGGAGCCAGCGCACCGTTGGTCGCGGCATCGCGGGCTTTGCGCCAATCGGTCAGATTGGACGAGTAGAGACCC